>JANNJB010000563.1:0-5452 GCA_031405615.1 Vicinamibacteria bacterium
AGGTAGCGCCGGATAACAACCGGAGGCAACGGACGAGGCCCACGCGATCGACGAAGCCGCGCCGCTGATCCGGGTGTTCGACGGGCATAGTCGGCGGGACCCGGTCAAGGAGCAGTTCATCAAACTCATCGAGGACCAGCCGGAAGACAGCTCGAGTGAAGAGATCATCCGCGAGATGGCCTTCGCCGCAATGGTCGACCGGGGGATCGCAGATTCGGACGCCGGGCGCACCATTTCCAACTCAGAGATGCCAAGCCGGATCGAGTCTTGGCGAAGATAGTCTGGACCCAAGAAGCAGAGCGGTGGCTTCTCAATATCCAACGACTACATCGCCCAGGACAAGCCGGCAACCGCGCTCAAAGTCGTCGAGTCGATCTACGCCCGGGCTCAGATCCTGGAGCACTTTCCAAGATTGGGCCAGAGCTATCGGACGCAGTCTGGGCCGGGCACGCGCATCCTGCTTTGGGGGCACTACCGAATCGTCTACCTCCAGACCATCCACGAGGAGATCCACATCCTCGGTGTCTTTCACGGAGCGATGGAGATCGACCGCTACCTCAAATAGGCAGCGCGCCGCCGAACTAACAGCGGGGCTTCCGCAGCCGTGACCGGGCGGCAGGACGTGATTCAGAAACTGCAGACAGAACCTCGGCCCTTCGAGGCTGGTGGGCTTCATTCGATTCCCATCCTGCCGGTCGCGGTACGCGTAGGTGACGATCTTGCCGTCGTATGCCGTGATCCGGGGAGGCTGCGGCGAAGAGAGCTTCGAACGCGTGGACTCTCCCCTTGCCCAGGAAGAATGGGCGGAGAGACGAAGGGACGGTGAAGACGAGCAGGTAGTCGGCATAGCGACGGGGCAACGTGGTAGTTTGATGTGTCATGTCTTCCTCCATGGTCGCGGGTTGGAAAAGCGTGCGACCTGGCGGAAGTTTGTGACGCCTGATATGACCCGCGATCAGAGCCGCCGCGCAGCGGCTGAGTTCAACAACGGCTTGCACCAGACAGGGCGCGGAGGTGTGGCGGCGTCGGGGGATACGCTGAGGCCCGATGAGCGTGCCCAGTTTCGAATGGGATGCACGGAAGGCGGCTTCCAATCTCGTCCGACATCACGTCGCGTTCGAGGAGGCTGCGACGACCTTCTCGGATCCCTTGGCCATGGTCCACTCCGATCCGGATCATTCTGACGAGGAAAGGCGAGGCATCCTCATCGGACATTCGGAGAGCGGGCGCCTTTTGCTGGTGTCGTTCGCATATCGCGGGAGTAGTATTCGGATCATCAGCGCTCGGGTCACCACCCGGCGTGAGCGTGAGCAATATGAAAAAGATGCCGACTAGATCCGAGGCCGACGAAATGAGGCCGGAATACGATTTTGACTACTCGAAAGCGCGGCCCAATCCCTATGCGGCTCGGCTAAAAGGCCATTCGGTCGCGGTTCTCCTAGCTCCTGATGTAGCGCCCTCATTTCCAACCGCCGAATCAGTGAACGACATCTTGCGAGCGGTGATCAATGCCGTCCCTAGGCCACGTCGTCGTGTTGCTCGGCTCAAGGCCCATCACCCTCGCAAGGCGGGATAACAACGCGTTGCACCAGACAGGGCGCGAAGGTGCGGCCTGCAGGTGAACGCAGGGGCCCGCGGCGCAGTCAGGCGGGCTGCTGGGCCGATAACGGAGCGGGTGCGGCGGTCTTCGGAACATCGAGCTTGAACTTCCGCCGGTAGTGACGGGCCATCAGGATCGAGATCGGGAGGAAGACCAGGGTCGGGCCGATCCAGGCGGCGACGCCGAACGAGCCGAAGCCGAGGCTGCGTGAACCGAGCGCCGCGAAGGCGGTAAGAGCCGCGATGGACGACCCGATCATGCCGCCCATGTGCTTGAAGAACCAGTGCATCTTCGGCTTGTCCGGATTCAGCCAGTAACGAAGATCGCCGATCGCGCTCACAATCCCGAGGGGCCCGAAGAACATCAGGATGGCGCTCTCGAACATCATTCCCTGATAGAGGGTGAACGCTCCGCCGAGGCCGAGCAGGACCGAGATGCCGAGGTCGATCGCGGCTGTGTTGCGGCCGGAGTTCTTGAAGCGAAGGACGCGGATCCCCTTCCAGGTCGAAGCGCCCGAAAGCAGGGTCACGAAGAGCAGGAAGGAGGCGGAGGCCCTCACTCCCGGGCGCGTCTCGGTGGCGAGCCGGTAGATGGAGGCGGGCGCGCCGGTGAAGAAGAGCGCGGCCATCGCGGCCACGAACACCCATCCGACGCGTCGGTGTACCTTGCCGCCCTTGGCGGTGACCATGGGGACGAGGAACGTGGCGAGCGCCACAGTGCCTGCGGCGATGTGGATCTTCATCAGGAGTTCGATCATGCGGACAGTCTGACGAACCGCTCGCCGCGGCGCATGTGCCCCTGGTCATGGTCATCGTGGATGACTTCCGGCACACGAGGCCAGACTCGAGCGGACCTACAATCCCTCCATCATGCAAGCGAGCGCGATCCTGATGCTGGCCGGGACCCTGGTCTGGTCGATCGCAGGCATTCGTGTGGTCACCGTCCTCTCGCGGGAAGGCGCGACGGCGGCGGCGCTCATCGACCTCGTGGCCTGGCTCGCCTTCATGGCCGCGTTTCTCTTCCACGTCTGGCGTGAGTCGCGCGGCCTCAAGGGAGCGCGGGTGGCGGCGCTCGTGACTCAGGCGGTGTGCGGCATCCTCCTCGCCAACTCGGCCGGCGGAACCGGCATGGAGATCGCGCTCCTGGTGATGGTCGCGGGCCAGCTTCCATGCTGCATGCCGATGCGCGCGGCCCTGGCCTGGGTTTTCGTCCAGACATCGGCCGTCTTCGTCGCCCAGATGGCGGGCGGGCGCTCCATCTCCTCCATCTCCTGGACGGGCGCCGTGCTCTTCTTCGGCTCCTACCTCTCCTTCCAGCTCTTTGCTCTGGGCGCCGCGTCTCTGGCGGAGAGCGAACGCGAGGCGCGCGAAGCCCTTGCCGCCGCCAAGCTCGAACTGGAGAGGATGCACGGCCTCGCCATCGAAACCGCGCGTCACGCTGAGCGGCTGCGCATCGCCCGTGATCTCCACGACTCGCTCGGGCACCGACTCACCGCACTTGGCCTGACGCTTGAAGCCGCGCGCCATGTTCCTCCCGCCGACGTTCAAGCGAAAGTCGCGGAGGCCCGGGGTCTGGCCTCGGCCCTGATCGACGACCTGCGCAGCTCGGTCGGGGACATCCGCGACAACGAAGTCCCGGAACTTCGTTCCCTGCTCGAAGGTCTCGGCCGCAGCGTCACATCACCGCGTATCGTCGTCGAGGTCGCGGATTCGCTCCGCATCACCAGCCCGGAAGCGACAACGTCGCTGTTCCGGATGAGTCAGGAGATCGTCACGAACGCGGCCCGGCACGCGGGCGCCACGGAGCTGAGGCTGACTCTGCGCGCGGTGGGCGATGACGTGCTGCTCGAGGGGATCGACAACGGCGCTTCGGGCGACACGAGTACGCCCGGCAACGGTCTCACGGGAATACGCGAGCGCGCGCGCCTTCTGGGCGGGGATGCCGAATGGTCGGCGGCCGCGAACGGGGGCTTCCGAGTGATCGCTCGAGTGCCGCTCGCCCGGCTCGCCTGATCGGCGGTTTCAGACTCGAACTTCCCGGAGGTGTCCCTTCGATCGTGCTCCACGGCCGCTCACCACGGCGAGTGTGACCGCGAGCAGGCCGCCGTAGGAGTGGCCCACCACGTTAGAACCATCGGGGCACGCGTTTCTTGTAAGCCTCGTAGGCTTCGCCGAAGACCTGATCCAGGGCGCGTTCTTCGGGGGCGATCTGGAACCTCCCGATGTATACGGGAAAGAGAAAGGCGGCGAAGAGGGCGAGCGGGTGCGACAGGAAAGCGGCGTAACCGATAAGCGCAATCGCCACGCCCACGTACATCGGATTGCGGGTTCGTCCGTAGATCCCGGTGTCGACCATACTCGACGCGGTTGCCGGCTTGAAGGGATTCGCCGTGGTCTTGTGGCGAGCGAACGAGGCCAGGCCCGCAAGGATCACGAGCGCGCCCACAACCACCAGAACCCAGGCCACGAGTTCCCGGCCCGGCCAGGGAATGGAGAGACCGGGACCAAGCGCCACCGCGCCGCGCATGATCGCGGCGACCCCAATCGCCACGAGCAAAGGGGGAAGGCGGTTGTCCAGGAAGTGTGTCCGCTGAGTCTGCATGCGCGCCCTCAGATTGTGCCACACCCATGCAGGACCGATATCGTTGCCCGCCCATGAAAGAACCTCAGATCGGCCAGCGCTGGATCAGCGACAGCGAACCCGAACTCGGCCTCGGGACGGTCGAGCAGGTCAGCCGCCTCACCCTCACCGTGCTCTTCGGAGGGAGCGGCGAGAAGCGGGAGTACGCGCGCGACAACGCGCCGATCCGGCGGGTCCGCTTCCACAAGGGCGACGTGGTGAAGGATCGCGAAGGGCGGAGTCTCTCCGTCACCGCCGCCCAGGAGCGCGGCGGTCTTCTTCACTACGTGGGCGAGGGACGCGAGTTGTGTGAGACCGAACTGTCCGACGCCATCAGCTTCAACAAGCCCGAGGAACGCCTTCTGATCGGCCAGGTGGACAGACCCCACGCGTTTACCCTCCGCCTGGACGCGCTCAATCATCAGCACGCGAGACGGCGATCCGCGGTGCGTGGTTTCGTGGGCGGACGGATCGATCTCATCCCGCACCAGCTCTACATCGCCTCGGAAACCGCGCGCCGTCTGGCCCCGCGGGTTCTGCTCGCCGATGAAGTGGGGCTTGGGAAAACCATCGAGGCGTGCCTCATCCTCCATCGCCTGGTGCTGACCGGACGGGCTCAACGCATCCTGATCCTCGTTCCCGATTCCCTCGTCCATCAGTGGCTGGTGGAGATGCTGCGCCGGTTCAACATCTGGTTCCACATATATGACGAGGCTCGCTGCGCCGCCATCGAGGCCACGCGGCCCGAAGCGAATCCATTTCTCGAGGACCAGTTCGTCCTCGCGAGCCTTCGCCTTTTCACCGGGAACGAAAAACGCGTGAACCAGGCGATCGCGGCGTCCTGGGATGTGCTCGTCGTGGACGAGGCGCATCATCTCGGGTGGTCGCCCGAGGCAGTGAGCGAGGAGTACGCGGCGGTCGAGTCGCTCAGCAAGGCCTCCCCCGGGCTGCTCCTTCTCACCGCCACGCCCGAACAACTTGGCATCGCGAGCCACTTTGCGCGCCTGCGTCTTCTCGACCCGGCGCGTTTCCACGATCTCGACGAGTTCATTCGCGAAACCGGGACGTACCGCGAGGTGGCGCGCCAGGCCGCGACGCTCGACGACCCGCAGGCTCTGGCCGATCTGCTCGACCGGCACGGCACCGGACGGGTGATGTTCCGCAACACCCGGTCCACGATCACCGGTTTTCCCGGCCGTGACGCGCGGCTGTGCCCGCTCGAAGCCGGCGAGG
>JANNJB010000564.1:0-1942 GCA_031405615.1 Vicinamibacteria bacterium
CCTTTCCGTCCTTGTCGAGCATCGTGAACGTCGCCCAATCTTCGTCGGCGAGGTAGACGTTGCCTTCGACATATCGGAACGTGCCCGAGGCCATACGAAAGGCGGCGCAACGCTTCGTGAAGGCCCAGACCCAGTAGGGCACCAAGGACTGATCCTCCGGTGCGGTTCGTGCGCGGAGGTCAATCGGGTATCCTCGCGGGCACTCCCCGTTGAGTCCTGGATATGACCGACTACTACGCCATCCTTGGCGTTCCCCGCACCGCGACCGGCCCCGAGATCCGTGAGGCCTACCTGAAGCTGGCTCGGGATACCCATCCAGATCGTGTGAAGGATCCGGTGGCGCGAAAAAAAGCCGAGGACCTCTTCAAGAACGTGACCGCCGCGTACGACACGCTCTCCAAAGACCGCTCGCGTCGCGACTACAGCGCGAAGCTTCCCAACAACGAGAGCTGGACGCCCCCCGCGCAAAAAGCCGCGCCGCCCATGGTCAAGGGACCACCCCTGGGCCCGAAGGAGACAAAGGCCGGGGCCCCGGAAACGCCGGCGGTCCCCATCGCCTCGAGCGGCCGCGTCGAGTTCGATGCTCTGGGTCAGGGCATCGAGGCCTTCAAGAAGAAGGACTACCACACCGCGGTTCAACTCCTGAACATGGCGGTGAGCAACGACGAGGGCAGCGCGCGCGCGCACGCCATGCTGGCCATGGCCATGGCCAAGAATCCCAACTGGGTGCGGGACGCCATGCACCACATGGAAACCGCGTCGAAGATCGAGCCCAAGAACGTCTCGTACCTCGTCGAGTACGCGCTTTTGCTGCATTCACAGGGGCTGAAACTACGGGCCAAGCGCGCCCTAGAAGGGGCGATCGCCCTCAAACCGGATCATCCCGACGTGGCGCGCGCACTCAAGGAGATACCCCTCGCCCCGGAAGGGCCTGAAGCCCCGCGTCCTTCCACCGCGGAGACCCCGCGGGGTCTCTTCGACCGCCTGCGGAAACGCTAGGAAGCGTTTGGGTTGCTTCCCCTTCCGCGTTTGATGTCTACTTACCGAACCTCCATGATGCGCACGATGTTCAGCCCTTTCCCCTGCCGAATCGAAGGCAGAAGACCTTGAAGCTGAACTTCTTCGGGGCCACGGACGTAGGCAGGCGGCGCAAGAACAACGAGGACTACTTCGGTATCTTCGAAAAAGACGGGCTCTTCGTGGTGGCCGACGGCATGGGCGGCCACGCGGCCGGCGAGATCGCGTCCAGCACCGCGGTCCAGGCCATGGCCGAGTTCGTGGACCTCACGGCCACCGAGACCGACATCACCTGGCCCTGGGGTGTCGACCCGAACCTCTCCCTCGTCGCGAATCGCCTCAAGACCGCGGTGCGCTTCGGGAACCAGAAAGTCCTCGACCTGAGCCTCACCCAGGCGGACTACGAGGGCATGGCCACCACCATCGTCGGCGTCCTGTTCGAGGAAGCCACCGCGCACATCGCCCACGTCGGCGACTCCCGGCTCTACCTCGTCAATGGCGCGGGCATCAAACAGATCACGGTGGACCACTCCTGGGTTCTGGAACAGGTGGCCCTCGGGGTCCTGACCCACGAACAGGCGCGATCGCATCCTCTGCGCAACGTGGTGACCCGCGCCATCGGCGCGGCCCCCGAACTCAACGTCGACATCACGTCCCACGTGATGGCGGTGGGCGACGTGCTCCTGGTGTGCTCGGACGGGCTCTCCGGGATGGTGGTCGACTCGGAGCTTGAAAAGATCGTCCGCAACAACCCCGATCCGCAGAAAGCGGCGGAAGAACTGGTGGTCGAGGCCAACGCCCACGGCGGCGAGGACAACATCACGGTCCTGCTTGTGAAGCGGGACGAGTGAGCGCTCGAGGTCATCACTCGATGCCTTTCAGCACTCGATCCCAATGACCTCCAGCAGCGGCGCCGCACGCCAGA
>JANNJB010000565.1:0-2631 GCA_031405615.1 Vicinamibacteria bacterium
GTCGTGGCGGACGTACTTGCCCCAGTAGGGCGGCGAGAGCGGGGGCAGATTGTCGTAGTCGGTTTTGCCCTTGAGGTGACGGTAGAACCAGTCGACCATCCGATCGCGGCCATCGGGCTCAGCCACGGGATTGATGAGCACCATGATCCTGTCGCGGACCTCCTTGATATAGGGCTGCTCGGAGACGGCGAGCCGATGCGTCAGCTCCATCAGCATCTCGGGCGAGCCCGTCTCGGTGGAGTGGAGTCCACCGTGAAGGAGATACATCGGCTTCACCGTCGCCATGATCTGCTGCGCCGCTGCTTCGTTGGTCCGGCGCGGATCGGCGAGATCCGCCATCGCCTTTCGATGAGCCTCGGCCGCGTCGAGGCTCTTCTCGTCGCCCACCGCGATCAGCAGGATCTCGCGGCCTTCCTCGGAAGTCCCGATCACCTCGACGCGCACGCGACGGGTGGCCGCGGCGAGCGCTCGGTAATACGCGTAGATCTTCGTGGTGTTCGTGAGTTCACCCGGCGCGCCCACGATGCGACCCAGATGTTTCGTCGGAGAAGGGATGCCGGGGACATCGGGCACGTACGACACCCACGGCGTCACGAAACGCGCCTCGGTTGTGGCGGCAGCGATCGCCTCTTTCGACCCGGCCTCCGCTTTGTCCGGCGCCTGCGCCCGCGAAGGGCCGGCTGCGAAAACGAGCCCGACGGAAAGGGCGAACGAAGAGAAGCGAAGCATCGGAAATCCTCCTGGACAGGCGAGGACCCTATGCGCCGCGGTGCGCGCTGTCAAACCATCAATTCGTCGCTTTACGTTCGGGTTTCGCTCCGAAACAGAAGAGCGACTTCTCGGTCCGGATGTAGATCCGGCCGCCGCTGAGCGCGGGTGTGGCCCGAATGGGTTCGCCGAGTTTGTTCACTCCAAGGACCTCCCATGAGGCCCCGGCTTTGAGCACGGTCACGTTACCGTCGACGCCAGCGAGGAACACCTTCTCGTCCGCGGCCACCGGAGAGGCGTAGTACTGCCCCAGCGCCTCAGGCGCCCGCCCCTGCTTCACCATTGTCCCCGTCGCCGGATCGAGTGAAGTGATGATGCCGCCGTCCTTCACCAGGTAGAGCGCGCCCTCATAAAGAAGAGGAGTCGGTATGTAGGGAAGGTTTCGCTTGAACCGCCACACGACCGCCTTCTCATCCAGCCTGCCTTTGGCCTTGCCCGGACGCACCGCGAAAGCACCGTACTCTCCAACGCCCATATTGCGCGCCACGTTCCATTCCTCCATCGTCACGGAGTCGTTCTTGTCCGTGTCGAGCCACCCGAAGTGCTCGGCCCAGCCTTCGATGGTGGCGAATTCCTGGCGCGACAGCTCTTTGTTCTTGTCCTTGTCATGGGGTTCGAGCATGGACTCGAACGTCCCCAGCATGGGCTCGGCGCTGCCCTTGGTGGACGCGAAGATGGTGTCGCCTTCGGCCACCACGGTGCCGATCGCACCCTCCGAGGCCAGAGGCATCCACCAGAGCGGCTCGCCCTTGTCCAGGGAATACGAGTCGAGCCGCGTGGAGCCGAGCACTATCAGCTGGGCCGGAGCCGAACCGCCGGGGCGGAAAACCATGGGCGTGCCCCAGCCGATGTTGGCGGTGGGACGCTCGGCGCGCCATTTCTTTTCGCCCGTCTTCGCGTCGAGAGCGATCATGAACGAGCCGGACTGCTGATCACACACGAGGACGAGGAGGCCCGAGGCGAGGATCGGTGACGCCGCCATCCCATAGAAGTTCTTGAAGGGCCCAAGGGGCAGGCTCCAGCGGTCTTTGCCCTCGGGCGTGTAAGCGGCGAGACCGAAGTCCTCGAAGAAGACCACGACGCCGTTCTCGTCCGCCGCGGGCGACGGCGCGGCAGGGTCGTTGGCGTGATAGACGTCGGCCTTTCGGCTTCGCTTGATTTCACGACGCCAGAGTTCGCGGCCGCTCAAAGCATCGAGGCAGATCGTGATCAGGCGCTCCGCGTCGCTCGCGGTCAGGTAGACGCGCTCTCCCACCACCACGGGCGATGACTGGCCGCTCGACACCGGAACCTTCCACAAGACGTTCTCCGTAGGGGAGAACTTCACGGGGTAACCGGTGGCCGTGTCGATCCCAGAGCCATTCGGCCCGCGAAACTGTGGCCACTGGGCGATGGCGGTTTGAGGAACCAGCACGAGAAGGCTTGTGGCCGCGCAAACGCGCAGCGCCATGCAGAGGGTCGTCATTGATTTCGCTCCTGTTCGGGGTACGCCCTTGGGGGTTCCCCGAAGTGTAGAGGACTTCCCACCCCACCGTCATCGCTAAGGCCCCATTGTTTTGAACCGGCCTGAAGCGATCCTCGTCACCGAAGACTGCTTCATCGGAGCCTTCTCGACGGCCTCCTGCTTGAGAAACCCATGTCAGAAAGCCCCAGTTCGTGAGGTTTATGGATGGGGTCGTTTGGACGGGGATGGAGCGGGGCCAGTCGCTGATGTGGGTCGCACCCGACGGGGCGTCCCCCGAGGGGAGGCTTCGCGCTCGAGAGCGAGTCACAAGAGTCCGTCTGCGAGTTCGCGGTTCGCGAGGCGGGTAAGGAGCACACGATTCCATCGTTGCGGGTCCAAGTGCGACGCACCCGCCGTGG
>JANNJB010000566.1:0-4618 GCA_031405615.1 Vicinamibacteria bacterium
TTCTCCTCGTAGCTGAACTCCTTGACCGGGACGGTCTCGGTCCTGCTGGGAGCGGACGCCTCGATCTCCGATGAAACGCAGGAAGGAGGGTTCGTTCAGAAGTCCACGATGAAGGGCGCATCGTTGAGGGTCAGGTGTCGCAGGACCAGCCGGTCGGTTTCGATTACGATCAAGTGGGTTTTCCGTCCCCGGAGCCTACCGCGATCGCGAGGATGACGCCGGTTGCGATCAAGACGATCTGACCGGCGGGTGGGACTGCGGCCGGGGGGCCAACGAACCAACGTCGGTCAGTCGGAGGTGAGATTCCCGACTCGGTGCCGGCAACCCGGAGCGTGGCCACACTCGCCGTTGGCGCACCCGTCTCCGAACGGAATCGAGATCGCGAAGGGCCAGGCCTTATGGATGGTTCGCGGCTCGAACGCGGCGTGAACGAAATCGCGCAGTTCCTGGCTCGCCTCCGCCTTGTTGACCGCGATGAAACCGAGGCCCATCTGAATGGAAAGACTGCGGGCTTCACGCAGCGCGCGGCCCCTGGTCTCGGCATCGAGAGACTTCCCCTCGCTTAGATCGAGCAGGGCGCGGAGCGTCGGGTGCCCCTCGTAAACAGCGATCACATCGTCATCGATTCGAGAGAGGTAGCCGCCGACCAGACGTTTGCCGTGCAGGGCCTGGCGAAACTGATCCTCGGAATTGAATCGCCCGCGCTGCCTCGTTCCATCCTTGATGCCCGTGGGCAATCGGAGGACGACCACGTCGCAGCGATCCTGGGCGACGACCCGATACCTCTCGGGCAAAGCTGCCTTGAACATTCTTCGCGGTGGAGCCAGAGTCTCGGTTCCGATCAGGAGACCCAGGGCCGTGATCGCCAGCCCGCGCCGGCGGCCAAACTGTGACGTCGCGAGAACGTGGGCGAGAACCACGGCGAAGCCCAGAACCGCCATCACCGCGAAACGCGTGGGAGACCGGACCATGCCGATCCCCGGGACGTAGCGAAGCAGGGCCCAGGGCCCGGGCACATGGGTGTCTATGCCCCCGACCACGATGAAAGGACCGAGAGCGAGGACACCGAAGAGCGCCGTGCACAAGACCCAGAACCGCGGTGCGGCCCCGCGACGGAAGAGGACGAGGCCCAGGACAACCAGCACTGCGGTGACGGTTAGAGAGGCCACGCCCTCCACAAACGCGTCCGCGCGTTCCCGCGCCATCCACGGCTCCAGGATGCCGCGAACCAGCAGGTGCGTCGGATTGGGCATGAAGTAGGAAAGGAGATCCACACCCACGGGCGAACTGCGCCAAAGCGGAGCCTCGATTCCGCGCTTCTGGACCACCTCGACCGCGGCCACCCGCAGCCACGGGAAAAGCAGGATTGCCGTCACGACGGTCGCGAAGATCGGCCGCCTCAAGGTTCGGAACGCGCCGGTCTCGAGGGTTACGCGCAAAGGTCGCCAGGCGAACAGAAACGCGCCGACCCCCAGAGTCAGGACGAGGATCGGCGTGTACAGCCCCCGCATGCCGATCTCGATCGCGCCGATCGCGAGTCGTCCTCCGCCGGTTGCAAGGATCCCCAGGACCGCGGCAAGCGACAAGGCGCTTACGGCGAGGGCCGACCACTTGAGCCATCGAAGGCCTGCCGCTTCCACAGTCTGAACGGCCACATGCGCGTGCGCCCACACCAGACCCACCCCAAGGAGCCCGAACACCAGGTAGTAGGGATCAGAGGCGGCGCAAAGCGCGAGCGCCACTCCGACGAGCGCCCACGCTCGCTTCGTGTCGACCACCATCGCCCGACGCGCGGCCAGCAGCACCAGGGGCAGGGCAAACGCGGTGGCGAGGCTCATATGTCCTTCGACGCGGGCGCTGATGAAAGGCGAAAAACCGAACAGGGCCCCGGCGATCCATGACGGTCCCTCGCTCCTGGTTTCATACCGGGCGAGCAGATACGCGCAGAAGGGGTTCAGGATCAGGATGAGAATCAGCGCAACATTGAAGCTCGCGACCACGCCCATTGCCGGGATCAGAGGCGCGGCCAGCGCGCTCAGCAGCAGCGAATTGTTGTGGAGGGCGAGACTCGCCTCATGCGTGAACGAGAGGATCCGGTCGGTTGCGAAAAGGGCCCCTCCGGTCGCGAGATTGTGGGAGAACACGTAGGCGTTCCACACGTAGGCCCCGGCATCGCCGGCGGGATCGCCGGTGATGTGGTCGGACAATTTGGCCGGGAGGGGCCAGACGAAAAGCACGGCGAGAAGCGCATACGCGAGCAGCGCGACGAGCACCGAACCCGCCTGACGTCGCGGTTCCGTGGAGGGCATTGATTGAAGAGTGTAGCTGCTGCGCGTTTGATTTGTCGGGCGCGCAGGCTTTTCGGGGTCGGAATCGGGCATAGACTGGCGGCCAACATGCGCCTTGCCGTGATCGGCGTCGCCCTGGGGCTTGCGGCATGCGCTCCAGCCGCGTGGTCTGCGGAGAACCCTCCCGCGGTGGTGGCGCTCACTCTCGACACGTCGGGAAGCATCCGGCCCGAACTCATCGAACAGACCCGCGCGCTCGCGGTGTCGGTTCTCGCCGCCCTGCCCGCGGGCAGCGAAGTGGCGCTCTTCGTATTCGACGACTCGTCGCGGCTCATTCTCGCGCGCACGAGCGACCCCGAAGCCGTCCGTCAGGCGCTCGCGGGCGTGAAGCGCGCGGGCCGGTTCACAGCGCTGTACGACGCGCTCTACGACGCGAGCCGCTATCTCGAGGCGGCTCCCCGTTCGCGCAAGGCGATCGTGCTCGTGACGGACGGGAAGGACGAAAACTCCGCGCTCAAGCAGGAGGACGGTCTGAAGGTGGCCACGACGAACCGGATCCCGGTATTCGCGGTTGGTATCGGACGCATCGAGGAAGACGTGCTTTCGCGTATCGCCAAACTCACGGGCGGTGAGTTCTCGGCCATGGACAAGGCGGACGCCTCACAAATCGCCGCGTGCATCGCCGCCCTCGAACCGGTGGGCGCCCTGCCTACTCCACCTCCAGTTCCTCCCCCGCCCCGCGTCGCGCCCTCCCGTCCGCTGCAACAGGCGATTCCCCCCGGCGGGGTTCCGGTGAGCGTCATAGCGCTGATCGCCGCCTCGGTTCTGCTTTTCCTGGCCGCCGCGCTTCTCGTGGTCATGCGGCTCCGGCCAAGACCGGCGCCGACCCTCGCTCCTCGCATCGCCTCCACTCCCGATCTCGCGAGGGATCCGGACGCCTCAGGCGCCACCATGGTGCAGCGAGGGCCCGATCCGGAGCTCATCGACCGCACGGTGGTTATGCGCACCCAGGCCGCGCTGCGCGTGATGAGCGGCCCGGCCGCGGGCCGCACCGTCCCCCTGAAGCCTGGAGACGCGATCACCATCGGCCGCTCGCCCACCAACGACCTGCCCATGTCCGACCCATCGGTTTCGGGAGAACACTGCCGGATCAAGTCGGAAGACGGCGCCTTCGTGGTGTACGACGTTCAGAGCACCAACGGAACGCTGGTGAACGGCCAGCAGGTCCAACGGCACGCGCTTCGGCCGGGCGACGTGATCACCCTCGGCGCGGTGAACATGAAGTTCGTGCGGGAGTAGTCAGGCTGGAACGGTGGCCCGCCCGGCGCGCCACTTCCAGATCCGGTAGCCGAAGAGGATCGCGAAAGTGGCGGCGAAGATCAGCGGCTCACCGATATCCGCCTTCACCGACATCCAGAAGTGGATGACGCCGAGAACCGCCGATGCGTAGACGAGCTTGTGCAGCCGATTCCAGTTCTTCCCGCCGAGGCGCGCGATCATCTTCTTCGTGGAGGTGAGGGCGAGCGGCAGCATCAGGAGGAGAGCCAGGGACCCCACGAGGATGTAGGGGCGCTTGACGATGTCGGCCACCATCTCAGCGAAATCGAGCTGGATATCGAGGAGGATGTAAACGAGCCAGTGCATCACGCCATATGCGAAAGCAAAGAGGCCGAGGGTGCGCCGATGTCGCGCGAGCCAGTTCCATTTGAGGATCCGGCGAAGCGGGGTGATCGCGAGCGTGAGGACGAGGAAGCGAAGCGTCCACTCCCCCAGGAAGTGTTCCGCTTCCTTGATCGGATTCGACCCGAAGACCCGCGTGCCGCGAAGGATGTCGGACGCGAGGCCGTAGACGGCGTAGACCGCCGGGATGAGCGAGGCGACGATGAGCGCCGCTCCGAAACCGCGCGGTTCGCGCACGCTGTTCAGTAGAACTTCTTGAGGTCCATGCCCGCGTACAGCGTGGCGACCTGGTCCGCGTAGCCGTTGAACGGCAGCGTGGGACGGCGCAGGAACTCACCGATGCGTCGCTCTTTCGCCTGGCTCCAGCGCGGATGATCGACCGCGGGATTGACGTTCGAATAGAAGCCGTACTCCTGTGGCGCCGAAATGTTCCACGCGGTCTTCGGCTGCTTCTCCGTGAAGGTCATCTTCACGATCGACTTGAGTCCCTTGAAACCGTACTTCCAGGGGACGATGAGACGGATGGGCGCGCCGTTGTGATTCGGCATCGGCCGACCGTAGACGCCGGTGGCGAGGAGGGTGAGCGGGTGGAGCGCCTCGTCGTTGCGCAGGCCTTGGGTATAGGGCCAGTCGCGGACGCCCAGCTGCTG
>JANNJB010000567.1:0-3331 GCA_031405615.1 Vicinamibacteria bacterium
GGACCCGGATCTGACCCGCGTCTTTCGACTGCGCTCCGCTCAGTATCTTCATGAGCGTCGACTTCCCCGCCCCGTTCTCGCCGAGCAGGACATGAACCTCGCCGGCCAGAAGGTCGAGGTCGACGCCATCGAGCGCAATGACTCCGGGAAATCGTTTCTGCACGCCCGTCATCTCGAGAAGCGGCGGGTTCGTGGTCATCGGGACCGGGGGGGCGTGCGGCGGCCATTTCGCGTTCGCGGAGCGGGAGTGCTGCTTTCGCGCGGCGGAGGGGCGGTGGTCGAACGCACCACGAGGGTGGGAGCGAGAACCACGCGACGCGCTTTGACGCGGACGCCCCGGATCCTTTCCACCAGGAGGTCCATCGCCATGTGGCCGATGTCGTGACGCGGCTGATGAACGGTGGTGAGCGAGAGATGCCGCATGGCCGCGAGTGAGGTGTTGTCGTAGCCGACGAGGGAAATGTCCTGGGGAACCCGCAGGCCGCTCTCTTCGATGGCGTTGAGGGCGCCGATCGCGGCCAGGTCGTTCGCGGCGAAGATCGCGGTGGGGCGCGGGCGACGTTCCAGGAGTTCACGCGCACCCTGATGTCCGCCGGCTTCGGTGTAGGCGCCGCGGCCGACCACGATTTCCTCGCCGAGCTTGAGTTTGCGCATCGCGACCTCGTAGCCGTGCCGCCGCCCGAGGGCGCCCGCGCCCTCGCCCCCGTCGATATGAGCGAAGCGGCGATGACCGAGGGAGACGCAGTGCTCGACCACCAGGAGGGCGCCGGCGGCATCGTCGTCGGCCACGCTGTCCACGGAGGCGGCGCGGGCGGGGCGGCCGACCACGACCACCGCGGCTTCCTTGCTCGCCTTCACCACCTGCGCGCTCTCCATCATGGGCGAGCCGAGGATGAGACCGTCGACGCGAAGCTGGAGCAGGGTTTCGATCGCTTCATCTTCATGCTGCTGAATCCGATCTCCGGTGTTCATCAACACGCGATATCCCAGGGTGCGCGCTCGAGCCTGGATTCCCGCGATGACGTCCGCGAAGAAAGGATTGTGGAGGTCCGAAACCAGAACGCCCACGATGCGCGTCCGTTTCTGCACCAGACCCTGGGCCATGGCGTTTGGGCGATAGCCGAGTTCGGCCACCGCGCGCAGGGCGGCGGCGCGCCTTTCCGGGCTCACATGTCGGTCGCCGCGGACGACAAGCGACACCAGGGATTTTGAAACCCCCGCATGCCGCGCCACGTCGTCGATTGTTGGTCGTCGTCCATTCTTCATGCTTGACACACCGCCACCGCGTCGCTAGCTTAGGAGCGATGGAACGTTCCAAGGCTAGCACGGCGCAAAACCTCCATCTCCCGAAGAATGCGCTGGTTTCGCCGGGTTTTGAAGCGGTGGTGACACCCGAATCGGCGGGCTGGTCCTTCTCGAGTCTGAGGGTGTTGTCCCTCGCGGCCGGGGAGTCGCGCCGCCTTGAAAGCGGCCTCGACGAGATGCTGGTGGTGCCGCTCAAAGGCGGCGTTCGCGTCGAGTGCGAAGGGTCGGCCTTCGATCTTGGGGGGCGCCGCTCGGTCTTCTCTCGGGTCACCGACTTCGCCTACGTTCCCCGCGATGCCGCGTTCACGTTGACCTCGGCCCGCGGCGGCGAATTCGCGCTGCCAGGGGCCCGCGCCCGCCGCAGGCTTAGCCCTGCCTATGGCCCGGCGGAGAAGGTTCCGGTCGAGATCCGCGGCGCGGGCGGCGCCACGAGGCAGCTCAACAATTTCTGCGCCCCCGGCGTATTCGAGACGGATCGCTTGAGCGCGGTCGAAGTCCTGACCCCGCCCGGGAACTGGTCCTCGTATCCGCCGCACAAACACGACGAGGCCCGTCCCGGCGAAGCCATCCTCGAGGAGATCTACTATTTCCGCCTCGAAGGCGAAGCGAGCTTCGGCGTGCACAAGACCTATGCCGCCGAGGGAGACTTCGATGTGACCGCGACGGTGCGCGATGGCGACGTCTTCCTGGTGCCCCGCGGATACCACGGCCCTTCGATCGCGCCGCCCGAACACGCGTTGTGGTACCTGAACGTCCTGGCCGGACCGGCGGAAGAGCGCTCCATGAACTTCTGCGACGACCCGAAACATCACTGGATCCGCGACTCGTGGCGTGGCCAGCCAACCGATCCCCGCGTCCCTATGACGAGCGCCGTCGAACTTCCTGACAATCAAGGAGCGAGAGCCCGATGAAGACCCGACGACTCACCACGGCTCAGGCGCTGGTCCAGTTCCTGATTCAACAGCACACCCGCCGCGACGGCGTCACGCGCAGGTTCATCCCGAAGGTCCTCGGGATCTTCGGCCACGGAAACGTGGCCGGTCTTGGCGAGGCGCTCCAGGCCGCGGGCAACGATCTTCCCTACATCCCCGGCCGCAACGAGCAGGCGCTCGTCCACGCCGCCGCGGCATTCGCGAAGATGACGAACCGCCTGCAGACTCTCGCCTGCACGAGTTCAGTGGGGCCGGGAGCCACCAACATGATCACGGGAGCCGCCGGGGCCACGATCAATCGGGTGCCCGTCCTTCTCCTTCCCGGCGATATCTTCGCGACCCGTCAGGTGGCGCCGGTCCTTCAACAGCTCGAGTCGGGCGCTTCGGGCGAGCTTTCGGTGAATGATGCCTTCCGGCCCGTCTCACGCTACTGGGATCGCATCCAGCGCCCTGAGCAACTCGTGACGTCCGCCATCGAGGCGATGCGCGTCCTGACCAGCGTCGTCGACACCGGTGCGGTGACCCTGTGCCTCCCCGAGGATGTGCAGAGCGAAGCGTGGGACTTCCCGGAAGCGCTCTTCGAGCGTCGCGTCTGGGAAATCCGGCGGCCGCGTCCCGACGCCGAAGCCCTGACGCGCGCGGTCGAGCTGATTCGCGGGGCACAACGCCCGATCATCGTGGCGGGCGGCGGCGTGCTCTATTCGGAGGCCGCGACGTCCCTCGCCCTTTTCTCAAGCGCCACGGGGATTCCGGTCGCCGAGACCCAGGCGGGCAAGGGCGCCTTGTCCTTCGACCACGCCCTTTCCCTTGGCGCTATTGGCGCCACGGGGACGCGCGGGGCGAACTTTCTCGCCCGCGAGGCCGACCTCGTGATCGGCATCGGCACGCGCTACTCCGACTTCACCACCGCGTCCAAGACCGCGTTTCAGAATCCTTCGGTGCGCTTCATCAACATCAACGTCTGCGAGCTGGACGCGTTCAAGCACTCCGCCATTCCGCTTGTCGGGGATGCGCGAGAGACTTTGGTAGAGCTGGCGAGCGTGCTCGGAGATCATCAGGCGCCCGGTGCAGCGGCATCATTCGCAAAGTCCGCG
>JANNJB010000568.1:0-9977 GCA_031405615.1 Vicinamibacteria bacterium
GCGCGTGCCCCGAAACCAAGGAGAATGCCCGAACCATGGACATCAAGAAGCCCGACCGCGTGTTCCCTCTGCTTCGCCCCGTGCGCGAGGCCGACTGGATCCACGACTGGGACCTGGGCCCGGCGGTCCCTGGGCCGCCAAAGCCGGCGCGCTACACTCGCCCGCCTAGCAACAGGAGGAACTGAAATTGGGCACGCACCTCAAGAGCTTTCGTCTCGGTCTGATTCTTCTGGTGTCCTGGCTCTTGACTCCCCAGGGCGTCAGCGCACAGGCGCCCCAGGCGCCGAAGCCGCCGGTCTTCGGTGCGGATGTCGCCGTGGTTGCCGTGCCGGTCTTCGTCACCGACAAGAACGGCAAGGCGGTCGGCGGTCTTTTGGCTGATGACTTCGAAATCGAGGACGGTGGCAGGAAGGTTCCCATCGTCGCCTTTCAGGCGATCGATGTGGATGCCCCGGCCACCGTGGAAACTCAGGCCGGACTCTCGGCGCTGCCGATTTCCGTGCAGGCCGAAGGACCTCGCCAGTTCCTGTTGCTCCTCGACCTCGAGTTTTCACCGGCCGCGGGAGCCTTCCGGGGGCGCGCCTCGGCCTCAAGGTTCATTCGCGAGCAACTCTCTGCAGGCGATCTGGTGGCGGTGGCGGTTTGGGCGCGCAACGGCCTCAGAGTGCTGACGAATTTCACTGGGGACCACGAGACCGCGGCTCGCGCTCTCGAGGGGAAAGGTGTCTCGAATACGCCTGGCCTCGATCCCCTGGGCCTGGCCGGCGGTTTCGGAACCCTCGTCCCCTCCGGCGGGCGATCCGACGAGCAGGCCGAGGAGATCGACGCGCTTCAGGCCCAGTTAACGAAAGACGAGTACGCGACGCGCGTCGCCGGCTTCCTCGAGAATGCGGTGGATCTGGTCCGGAAGCTCTCGGCGCTTCGGGGTCGAAAGCAGCTGGTCCTGCTCTCGGGCGGCTTCCGCGAATCCGCCTGGAATGGGGGACCTGAATCCGATTCGAATCTCAAGCGCATGCGGAGGGTGTTCGAAGAGGCAGCGACCGGCGATGTCGTCGTGCATACGATCAGCCTCGCCGGAATCACCGGGTCTCTCGATCTCTCGACCCGCACCGGGCTGATCGACCAGAGGAGCGCCAACGGGTCGGTCGACCAACGGACCGCGATCGACCTGGCCTCGGGCCGTGTGACGCTCGAAGCGATATCGAAGAACACCGGCGGCCATTTCATCCAGCCGACCAACGACTTCGGCCGGGCTCTGCACGAGGTGGACCGCGTGAGCCGGAAGTCGTACGTCATCGCCTTCGAAGCCGCGGAGACTGCCCCGGCAGGCAAGGGACGCGAGTTGAAGGTTCGAGTGCGGCGCCCGGGGCTTAGGGTGTCACATCGGACCACCTACCGAACACCCGCGGCTCGGATGACCGAAGCGAACGGCGCGCACCGGCTCGAAGCCGCCGAGGCGATCGCGAAAGGACTCACGGGAGGATCGCTGCCACTGCATCTCACCACACTTCCCTATCGGGATGGGCTGGGGCAGCCGGTCGTTCACGCGGTTCTCGACATCGGCTCTGAGGGTTTTTCGAGCGCCCCGGGAGATCGTCCGCTGAGCGTGGAGGTCTACGCCTACCTGATGAAAGAGGGTCGCGTTGTCGAGTCGTTGGCCGCCAGCACGTCGATCGATCTATCGAAGGTCGGGGATGCGGTCCGAGCCAACGGCCTGCAGATACTCACCGCCTTTCCTCTGCCCGCCGATGCCGTCAGTCTCCGTTTCTTCGTACGCGCCGGAGAGTCGGGCGCGACCGGATCGACTCAGCAGAACGTGACCGCGCTGGCCTTCGCCTCGGGGCAGCCCGTCCTTTCGACGCCGCTTTTCAACCTGCCGCTCGCGGGAAGAGTGGCTCTTCCCTTCCAGCCGAAAGATCGTCCGCGAATCGAGATACCGTTCCGGCTCGGGGGTGAGCCGTTTGTTCCCGAGGCTGGTGTGGTCCTTAAAGCGGGGACCACACGTGAGGTGTGCGTCTTCGTGTGGCCGGGGCGCGCCGAGCCGACGCGTCGGTTCGAGATCGGCGCGGAAATCGCGGGCTCGGGAGAAGCGCCCCGTGCGATTCAGATCGAGGGCGCGCCGCGGATTTTCGCCGACAAAGACGGGTTCGACCGCTATGTGATCCGTATTGTCGTTCCCGAGGCTCCACCCGGCTCCTACGTTCTGCGGCTCACCTTCCGGGATCCCGTCAGCGGTCTCGTGACGCAGAGCCGAACCAGCGTCTTCGTCGAACGATGAGGTCCTGGCGAACGTGATGCAAGCGCAGCTGCCCGGGCTTGATTTCAATCGTGCCCTGGTGCGTACGCCCGCCGAGTCCGTGGTGAGAGGGCTGCGCGCGGTGGATCGAGGCAGTCCCACACTCGCGGGTGTTCAACATGAGTTCGAGGCCTATGTCGCGGCTCTCGAGAGCGCGGGTGTCGTGGTCGAAAAGCTGCCGCCGCTCGAGGAGTTTCCCGATTCGATCTTCGTGGAGGATCCGGCCCTCGTCTTTCCCGAGGGAGCAATCCTCCTTCGGCCGGGAGCCCCATCGCGACTGGGCGAGGCCGCGGCCATCGCCCCGGAGCTTCGGCGGCGCTTCGATCGCATCTTCGAGCTGACCGATGGCTTCGTGGAGGGCGGCGACATACTGACCACACCGCGGGAAGTGCTCATCGGCCTGTCCGCGCGAACGAATGAACACGGAGCAAAAGCCCTCCTCGACTTACTCGAACAGCTCGGCCGGCGCGGCCGGATCGTGACTACACCACCGGGCGTCCTGCACTTCAAGACCGATTGCTCGCTTCTCGACGAAGAGACCGTGCTGTGCACCGAGCGCCTCGCGGCGTCCGGCGTCTTCGAGGACTATCGCGTCGCTCTCACGCCTCCGGGCGAGGAAGCCGCGGCGAACTCGCTTCGAGTGAACGACCGGGTGTTCGTCGGAAGCGGTTTCCAGAAAACTGCGGACCAGCTGACCGCCGCCGGGTACCGCGTTGTCGCCCTGCCGAACGCGCAGATCGCCCTGCTCGACGCCGGTTTCTCATGCCTCTCCCTTCGCTGGAGAGGACTCGCCTAGGAGAGTTCGAGCTCGATTCCGCCGACGATCCTCGCCACGAGGTTGTAGAGCGGCGCCATGATCAGGCCGCCCACGAAACCGAGACAGCCGTAGAAGATCGGAAAAATGATGATCGCGCCGACCCCGAAGAGCATGCCCATGAGGCCGCCGCCGGAGTCGCCGCCTGCGGCCGCGCTTCCCGCTACTCCGAGGAGCGCAACCAGCGACATGATCGCGCCGAAGAAGAGTCCGATGAATGCGTAGAGAACGGCCATCATCTTCGCAAGCGACAAGACGCCGATACTGCTGACGGTCTGAAGAGCCATGAATCACCTCGGGGTAAAAGGAACAGTAAAGCGGACCATAGCGCGTTTCCGGTCGGCCGGGGAGGCCGGGAGCCGGGCAGTTGGCCAACCTCAGCTGTGCTAATTTCCGCCCAACAGTCCGCGCTTCGCGGCATCCGCAACCGGTCCATTCCAAGGAGAAGTGTCCATGTTTTCCACACTGAGGTGCTCGCGCACCCTGTCCCTCTTCGCAGCCATCGCCCTTCTCTCGTTGAGCCCGGCCGCTTTCGGCCAGAGTCTTGGCGGATCGATCACCGGACTCATCAAGGATGAGAGTGGCGCTGCCGTCCCCGGCGCCGCCGTCTCCGCCACGAATCTCGGCACGAACGTGGCCTACACCGCCACCTCCAACAGCGTCGGCAACTACACGATCACCAACCTCCCGGTGGGCGAATACATCGTGAAGGCGGAACTCACAGGCTTCAAGACCGCGGCTACGAAGGCGCTGGGGATCGAAGCTCAGCAGACCGCGCGCATCGACTTCAAGATGTCGGTCGGCGCCCTCGAGGACACCGTGGAGGTGACGGCGGATGCCGCTGTCCTGCAGACCGAGTCGGCGACGGTCGGCGAGGTCATCTCCGGCACAACGGTTCAATCGCTCCCCCTGAACGGGCGCAACACCGGTCAGTTGGCCCTGCTCCTGCCCGGCGCGCTCACCCCGAGCCCGCGAGGCTTCAACAACATCGGATCGATCAACATGAACCGGCCGTTCGTGAACGGAAATCGCGAACAAACGAACAACTTCACGGTGGACGGCCTGGACGCGAACGAGACCCTCGACAATCGCGTGTCCTACCAGCCGAGCCCCGACGCCATCGCGCAGATCAGCGTGGAGACGAACAACTACTCCGCGGACGTGGGCAACGTAGGCGGCGCCATCGTCAGCAGCGTCATCAAGTCCGGCACCAACCGGTTCTCCGGGAGCGTTTTCGAGTTCTACCGGAACTCGAAGTTCGACGCGAACACGTGGGAGAACAATCGTTCGAGCGCGCCCAAACAGGAGCGAAAGCAGCACATCTATGGCGCGACCCTCGGCGGACCCATCCGCAAGGACAAGCTCTTCTTCTTCGCGAACTATCAGGGCTCGCGGCAGGACGCCCCCGGCTCGACCACGGCCTCGGTGGCGCCGGAGACGTGGCGGCGCGGCGATCTTTCGAGCGTCAGCACGGTCATTCGCGATCCCCTGACCAACCTCCCCTTCCCCAACAATCAGATCCCGGCAAGCCGGATCAGCCCGACCGCGCGGGCGATTCTGAGCGATCTCGCGAAGTATCCCCTCCCCAACCGCACGGTTTCCGGGGTCACCGGAAACTTCGTGGGCGAGACGCTCCTGTCGGTCCGGGCCCATCAGGGCGATGCGCGTTTCGATTGGAGCGCCTCCGAGAAAGACAAGGTCTGGGCCCGCTATTCGTTCGCGACCTACGTCGATGAGCGGAACCGGCAGCCGTTCGCCCTCTTCATGGGCAGCCGCAACGACCAGCCCTTTCACAACGTGGGCGTCAACTGGACGCGCGTCCTCGGGCCGAGCACGATCAACGAGTTGCAGGCCGGATACAGCATCACCAAGGTGGTCGCCGAGACTTTGGACTGGGCGGGCTTCGGCAACGGCAATTCGACCTACGGGATCACCGGCGGCCAGCCCATTCCCGGCCTCAGCTCCATCGGCTGGGGCAGCGGTCTCACCGCGCCCGGCGCGATCGCCCCGGACTCCGATACGGTGGCGAAGACCTATCAGTTGAACGAGAAGTTCACGTGGCTTCGCGGCCGTCACGCTTTCAAGTTCGGCGGTCAGTTCCTCCACTACGACCAGCAGCGCTTCTATGCCGGCAACAACGGGCTTCTGGGCTTCCTGAACTTCAACGGCGCTTTCACCGGCTTCGCGTTCTCCGACTTCCTGCTGGACCTTGTCTCCTCCAAGGGTCGGGGAGGCGGCGATCCCAACAAGCCCTGGACGCATCTCCAGGACCGCATCGGCCTCTTCGTCCAGGACGACTTCAAGGTGCGGCCGAACGTAACCCTGAACCTCGGCCTGCGCTGGGCTTACACCTCCCCGCTGGTGGAGAAGAACAACCTCCAGACGAACTTCGATCTCAAGACGGGAAGGCAGATCACCGCGAGCGACGCGGACCGGGCTCTGTACAAGGCGTACTACAAGGGTTTTGAGCCCCGCCTCGGCCTCGCCTGGAGCATCAACGACCGTACCGTCTTCCGCGCGGGCTATGGCATTTCGCAGTTCATGGAAGGCACCGGCGCCAACCTGCGTCTTCCCATGAATCCGCCCTTCTTCTTCGAATCGGCGGTGTCCTACGACCGGACCACGGGTGCGGGTTCGCTGGCTCAGGGCTTTGCCGGGCTCGTCGCGGGGACCACGCCTTCCGGAAACGTCCGCGCCTACGATCCGAATCTTCGGCCCCAGTTCTCCCAGCAGTGGAACGTCTTCGTCGAGCGGCGGCTCACCTCGAGCATGTCGGCGCAGATCGGTTATGTCGGACATAAGGCCACGAACCTGGTGACTCCGGTCGAAGGCAACCAGGCCCTGCCCGGCGTGGGCGATCCCGCGACGTGGGCCCCCAAGAACACGCGGCGGCCCCTCTTCGGGGTCCTGCCTCTCGTCACCACCATCGCCACCACCGCCTCTCGCGGGCGCAGCGAGTACAACGCGCTCCAGGCCAGCGTCCGTCAGCGTTTCGACAAGGGCCTCGAATTCATGGCCTCCTACACCTGGGCGAAGGGCATGAGCAACAACCGCGGCTTCTACGGACAGTTCGGCGGACCTTCCTCCGCCGGGTCGCTCGCCACCGAAGGCGCGTATTGGCAGAACACCTACGATCCCGATGCCGACTGGGGTCCGATGTTCTACGACCTTCGTCACAACTTCGTTCTCTCGGGCGCCTATGAGTTGCCGTTCGGCAAGGGCCGCAAGTGGGGCTCGAACTGGACGGGCGCATCAAACGCGATTCTCGGCGGGTGGAAGCTCGCCGGCATCTACCAGGGCCGCAGCGGTTTCCCGATCACCGTGATCGACGGGCGCGCCCGTTCACTTCAGGGCGAGCGCGGGGCGGAGCGTCCCAATTGCGTGGGCAATCCGGTCCCCTCCGACCAGTCGATCACGAAGTGGCTCGATATCAGCGCGTTTTCAGCCGCGGCCCTCGGCACCTTCGGCAACTGCCCGGTGGGTGTGGCCCGGATGCCCGGGTACCAGAACGTCGACCTGACCCTCTCGAAACGTTTCGAGCTGGGCGGAACGCGCGCCCTCGAGTTCCGGGTGGAGGCCTTCAATGCTTTCAACCATCCAAGCTTCGGCCCGCCGGCCCGCGACATCTCAGCGCCGAACACCTTCGGTCAGATCACGAGCACGGTCAGTTCTTCGCGCACCATCGAACTCGTCGCGAAGTTCAGCTTCTAAACGGCCCTCCCTGAACCCCCTGGGCCAGGCGTCGGCTCAGGGGGTCGTCGAGGACGGGAAGAAGTCCGCCACCGCGGAGAGCACTTCCTCTTCGCGCAGGATCCTCCGATGGCCCATGCCGCGCGTGGTCAGGAGAGTCGAACCCGGCCACGCTTCGGCGTAGGTCTTGCCGTCCTGCCACGGCACGTCGACGTCGTCCTCGTCGTGAACCACGAGCAGGGGCTGGCTCATGCGCGGCGCGAGCAGACGTCCGCGAAGTTCGGCCATGGTGATTCCGAGGCGCCCTTCGATCGAGTGCTTCATGCGCTCGCTCAGGTGGTGCGGCAGGCCGAGCCAGTGTGAAAACACACGCGGGTAGTGCGCGAAGTCTTCGGCGGGCGCGAGGTAGACGAGGCGGCCCACGTCCAGAGGTTCACGAAGGGCCACCGTGGCGCCCGCCGCGCCAAAAGAGTGCGCGACGATTCCCGCAACACCGCCCAGATGCCGGACCAGGGCGGCGATCGCCTGCGAGATCTCGACGAGATTCGTCTGCGCCCCCGCCGATGCACCATGGGCAGGCAGGTCGATGGTGATGGGCTGAAGACCGCGTTCGGCCAGAGCAAGGGCAAGGCCGCCCAACTGCGATCCCCGGCCCTCCCAGCCGTGGATGAGCAGCACCGGCTCTCCCGATGCGCTCCACCGATGTCCGGAAAGGCGGAAACGACCGGCCGAGAAGATCTCGGGTTTCGCCTGAGCGAGCCACGCGCGCTCCCGCTCGGGGAGGCGCGTTCGCCGCGGGGTGAGAAAAACGCGGGCGGCGACCCGCGCTCCGAGCCTCGATGAAATTCGATCGACGCCCCGAATGACCGCCCCCATCATCGCCATGGAAGGAGTCTTCCGGTGAGGCTGATCGACATTAGACCGACCGGTCGTGCTCTTTTTTGCGGACGCGGTTTGGTGGGAGGTCATGCTGGGGTTTCCTCAGGCGCGGGAAGCGCGGATCAGGGATTCGAAGGCGCGGCTTGCGCGCTTGTCGGCATCTTTGGAACGAAGCAGGCGGGCCGAGTGGTGATAGCCGAGGATGAACGAGTCCACTTGCCACGCGAACTGTTCGGGATCGACATCCTTCCGGAAGTGCCCCTCTTCGATCGCGACGTGCGCGGCCTGGGCGATGACCCCGAGCCAGTCTTTCTGAGACGCGAGGAGCAGGTCGCGCAGCGGGCCGGGTTGATCGTCGAGCTCACTGGCCGCGGCGATGAAGAGGCAGCCCCCGGGAAGCTCGCTCGCGCGCGACCACTCGAACCAGTTTTCGAAAAGGGCGCGAACCCGCGGCTCCCCGCGAGGCTCCTTGAGGGCCGGGCTGATCACGAGTTCGATGAAACGCGCGATCGCCTTGTGGACGACATCGATCTGGAGGTCTTCCTTCGACCTGAAGTGGGCGAAGAGGCCGCTCTTCGAAAGACCAACCTCCTTCGCGAGTTCGCCGATGCTCAAAGCCCCAAGGCCCACCCGACTCGCGCGGGCAAGGGCGACGTCGAGGATGGCGGTGCGAGTGGTCTCCCCTTTCGACATGGCGGGGATATTAGCACGATCGGTCTTTTTACTGTGGCTGATTCAGTAGCGCCCTTGCGTCCTTCGATCCGATCACGTTCTCCACGGGGGACTTGCCGAACTCCACCCAGACCGAAGAGCCCACGCGAAGAAAGAACTTCGTATTTACCGACTTGAAGGTCGGGTGAGTGAATGCCGCCTCGGGCGTGGCTTCGAGCGTGTAGCGCGCGTCCGAACTCATGGTGACCAGCACCTTCTCCCCCGGTTCAAGACGCTTCCGCCCTTCGGTCAGGCGGAAGAAGCCCGAACCCCACGGATCGTTGGAGCCGTCCCGACGAAACGCGGCGGTGGCGTCGACGCTGATGAGCGTCTCCCGCGAAATATTCTCGACACGGAATCGAACCGTCGGAGCCAGAAACCTCTTCTCCGTTCGCGAAGGGTCCAAAACCCAGTACGTCTCGACATCGGTGACCTTGAGAAGAGCGGTCGGGTCCGGCGGGGTGCAGGACGAGCAGACGAGGGAAACGAGCACGGCGAAGACTGGCCAGGCGGCAGCGCGCCGACCGAAGGCCCAAAACGCGCGTCCAATGCGCTGCTGATGTGTCATGTCGTTAGTTTGTTACCATAACGGCTCCCCGCAGGCTGTGCGTAGCGTGAGGGCGGGCCGGGGCCTCGAGACTGGCCCCGGTGGCGCCTCCGCAAAAGGCCACCCCTGCACGAACTTTCAAAAGATAAGGGACTCCCACGCATGATTGAAGTCGCGGACCTCAGGAAGAGCTACGGTCGTTTCGATGCCGTGTCCGGGGTTTCGTTCACGGTCGGAAAGGGAGAGATCCTCGGCTTCCTCGGCCCGAACGGGGCCGGCAAGACCACGACGATGCGCATCCTCACCGGCTACATGCCCGCAACGTCCGGGAAGGCCACGGTAGCCGGTTTCGAAGTGTTCGCGTCACGCCTCGAGGCGAAGAGGATCGTCGGGTATCTCCCCGAAGTGCCTCCCGTCTACCCGGATCTCGACGTCACCTCCTACCTCGACTTCTGCGCGCGAATCAAGGGCGTGAAGCCCGCCGACCGCAAGGCCCGCATCGACCGCGCGATCGAAAAGGCGCGGCTCGGCGACGTGCGCCACAAGCTGATCGGCCGGCTCTCGAAGGGCTACCGGCAGCGCGTGGGTATCGCCCAGGCCATTCTCGCGGATCCGCCGGTGCTGATCCTCGACGAACCCACCGCCGGCCTCGACCCCCAGCAGATCATCGAGACCCGCGACCTGATCAAGAGCCTCGGCGGCGACCACACCATCATCCTCTCCACCCACATCCTTCCCGAGGTGTCGATGACCTGCAGCCGCGTGGTCATCATCAGCAAGGGCAAAGTGGTGGCCGAAGACACGCCGGAGAATCTGACCGCGCGCCTTTCGAGCAAGGGGGCCGTGAGGCTCGAGGTGCGGGCCGAGATACGCGACGCGTTCGACGCACTCCGTGACGTGGAGGGAATCGTCACCGTGAATCCGCGGGGCAGCGCCTCGGGCAATACCATTCTCGAACTCCAGGCGGAGGACGGCGTCGACATCCGGGCCGCGGCCGCGCGCGCGGTGGTGGCGGCCAACATCGACCTTCTTTCGCTTTC
>JANNJB010000569.1:0-4575 GCA_031405615.1 Vicinamibacteria bacterium
GCATCGCGACTCCGCCGCACTACCAAGCCAATTGGACACCCACGTCACCCCGGCGCGACCCCGCCATTCGTCCATGCGGGGGAGTGCCAACTCCGTTTGAGGGCAAAGCCGGGGCCTAGCGCGAACTCCCGTTCCGACCGCGACGTCGCGTCTTTACCGGCGCCTCGGTGTGCGGGTCCACGTGCAACGCCAGGCCTTCGAGAACGCGAACCGGCTTCACACGGAGAAAGCCGGCGTGGGCCTTCCGGGACTGAGCCTTGAAGCGCGCGGACTCCCGGCGAAGCGTGGCCGCGAGCCGGGGGTCGCTCCTTCGGAACCGTGACGCCCGGGCGGCGAGCCAGCGCGACAAGACGATGCGGTCCTGGATGTCGCCGAGCGCGCTCTGCAGAGGCCTTAGCCTGATGACCCTGGCCTGCGCGCTCGAGTCCACCTCGGCCAGGACCTCGATGGCGTAGCGCAGGCTGCGGACGCGACGGCGCAGATCGTGGAGGGCGGTCGCGTCGTACTTTCTTCCGAGCGATTGCAGAAGACCGATCGCGCGGCGCCTTTGACTCCACGCCTCGGCGCGGGAGCGTCGAATCACGGTGGCCACCGACGTCTCGCCGCGGTTGAGAAGCCGGATCAGGAGGCGATCGAGGTCCTTCGGCCAGCCGGCCACGCATTTCGCGAGGGCCACGCGGCGATCGCTCTCGGTGAGACCGAAGACCCGGCGCCGAAACGCCTTCTCGTCGGTTGTCGCCGCGGCTCGCTTCATGAGCAACTGGCGACCGACGTCGCGGTCACGCGCCCCCGCGAGCGACTGCGTGGCGGTCCGCAGAGCCTGGCGCGCCGCGCGCACCAGCCGTCCTTCACGACGCCTTGCCAGCGTCCGCAGCGCGGAGCGCAAGGAGCGAGAGGCCACGCGGAAATCGTGGACCGCCTCGGTGTCGCCGCGGTGAGCCGCGTAGACAAGAGCCAGGACCGCGCCGACCCGCGGCTGAAGGAGGCTACGCGTTTTCAAGCGCGCGAATCTCCCCGTCCGCCAGTCGCAGGCGTAGCGCCAGGGCCCGGGCGAGGCCCCCGAGGAACTGCTGCCCCAGGCGTGGGTGTTCGTCGGCCAGGCGGTCGAAACTGCCGCGGGTGATCGCGAAGACGTCGGTCGGGGTCTCGGCCACCGCACTCGCGGAGCGAATTCCCGAATCGAGGAAGGCCATGTCGCCGAAGAAGTCGCCGCGTCCAAACGTGGCCACGTGGAACGGGGCTTCGCCTCCGTCCGCGAGGAAGGAGATGCGGATGCGTCCCCGCCTCACGAGGAACAACTCGTCGCCCTGGTCTCCCTGGCGGAAGATCGTCTCGCCCGCGTCGTAGTGACGCGCCTGCGCCATCCCCTCGAGTTGTTGCATGGTCTCGGCCTTGCGCCCTTTGAGGAATTCGATATCGCTCAGATTCAGGAGCGTCTCTTCCGCTTCCTCATGCTGACCCGCAGACTCCAGTATCGCCTCCTCCGCCCACTCGAGCGCGTCGGTCAACTGGAAGAAGATGCGTTTGCTGCGCGAACTCGAAACGAGGCCCACGTTCGCGAAGTAGTCGCGGCCGGCGATCCCCGAGGGCAAGGCGCGCGGCAGGGAGCTGTAGAGCAGTCGGCCGCCCCGCTCCTGGATCCGGCCCTCGATCTGCTGAAGGAGATGCACGCCGGTGAAGTCGATGGATTCGATCCGCCCGAGATCGAGGATGAGAT
The DNA here is from genome assembly GCA_031405615.1 of Vicinamibacteria bacterium. Lineage (GTDB taxonomy): Bacteria > Acidobacteriota > Vicinamibacteria > Fen-336 > JAGNNV01 > JAGNNV01. Next base: position 1,718 of record JANNJB010000569.1, read on the forward strand.
ACCGGCAGGTGGGCAGGTCGGCCTCGAGTTCGGTGAGCAACTGGTCGGTGGTGCCGAAGAAGAGGTCGCCCTGGAGTTCGGCCACCACGATCTCCCGCCCGCGGCGCTTGAGGATCTCGACTTGCGCGGGAAGGCGCCTCCTTCGCGATGAGACCTGGTCGCCGTACATCTTCCGATGGATGACCCTGGCGCGCACCTGGTCGCGGATGAAGAGGAGGATCGACAGGAACACTCCCGCTGCGGACGCCGCGATGAGATCCACGAACACCGCGACCAGGATGACGAGAGCGATCACCGCGAAATCGAAAACCGTGGCCCGCTTCTGCGCGAGGGCGAGACTCTTCCAGTCGAACATGCGGAACGCGACCACGAGGAGCAGCGCCGAGAGGGCGGGGATCGGCGCCCAGGCGATGACCGGGCCGAGCAGAAGGTAGGCGACCAGAGCGAGAACACCCGCGATCACGCCCGATCTCCAGGTCGAAGCGCCGCTCGCGAGGTTCATGAGCGTGGCCCCCGAGGTCCCCGCGCCGGGGATGCCGCCGATCGCGGCCGAAACGATGTTCGCGATGCCCTGGGCCCGTACCTCACGGTTCGATTGATGACGTCCGCGGGTGAGCGCGTCGACGAGGACGCAGGTCTTGAGCGTGTCGATGGAGAGGAGAACGGAGAGAGTGAGCGCGGGGCCCACGATGAGGGCGAGGTCGGCGAGGCTCACCTGCGGAAGCGCCGCCGCGCGGTCGGCAACGCCGCTCCATAACGATCCGGCGCTCGAGAGCGGGCCGATGAGCAGCGGGTTCTCGTCGAGGGTGAGGAGAGAGCGGTCGCGCGCGGCGAGGACGAAGTATGCGGCGATGCCCGCGCCGAGGCCGAGGATGGGGGCCGGGAGTTTCTTCGTGATTCGTGGCGCGATCCACGTGGCGAGGATCGTGGCGATCCCGACCGCAAGCGAGACCGGATTCCACACCGCGGGATCGGCCAGCCCCGCGCCGGTCGTCATCCCCTTTGGCAACCCGAGGAAGGAGGGGAGCTGTTTCAGGAAGATCACGATGGCGACGCCGGAGAGGTACCCCGTGACCACAGGGTAGGGGATGTACTTGATCAGGGTTCCGCCGCCCATCGCCCCGTAGACGATCTGAAGAGCGCCCGACAGCACAGCGGTGAGGCTCAGAAGCAGGAGGATGGAGGAAGGGTCCCGATCGGGGTTGCTCGCGAGAGCGATGGTCAGAGCAGCCATCACCGCGGCGGCGGGGGCGCAGGGGGCGGAGACCAGCCGCGGCGCGCCGCCGAGCCAGGCCGCGACTGTGCCCATGGCGAAGGCCCCAAGGAGTCCGGAGAGGGCGCCCGCGCCCGAATAAGCGGGGCCCAGCGGCGCCACGATGGCGACGCCGAAGGCGAGCGAGGCGGGGAGGGCCACGAGCATGGCGGACAGACCCCCCCAGAAGTCGTTCACCAGAGCCGAACGGGCTTCCGCCATCGGCCCGATCATGCGCCCGCTCCGGCCCGCCCGCAAGATGCATTTGCATCCTGGGAGGGCCGGTGCCGTTACCGCGAGCGTAGGGGCACGCTGAGCGTCCCCCAAGGGGAGGCTGCGCGCTGCCCCGAAACCGACACGCCCCCACGGAGACCCCGCGACCGTGGGTTACGCGCCCGTGCGGAACGTCAACACCAGGGCATCCCGGTGCGCCTCGCGTCCCGGCTCGAGAACCTCGATCGGTGTGACGCCGTGGCGAACGCGGGTGTCATCGAGGAACACCGCGTCGAGCGGTTCGAGGAGTGTGAACGCCCCCAGAGGCCGCCCCGAAGCGTCGCCGACATTGGTCACGCCCCCCGCGACGTTGGTGCGCGCGACCAGAGCCACGAAGACCCATTCCACTCCGTCCCGGTGCATGCCCTCGGGGGTGGGTTTCCCGGGCGCATCCTCCCTTGGCTCGATCCGGAACTGATGCATCTCGATCTTCCATGGAGCCTGCGACCGGGCCTCCCCACGAGCTTTCGTGAAGACGTCGGCACACAGGTCCACGAGTCGAGTGGTCACGGGATGAGACGCGATGGCGTCGGTGACCGGTTCGAACCAGCGATCGATTCCGCCATTGAGGGCGTTGTAGCCCCGGCTCTGGAAATGCGGCCCGTGCGGTTCGCGGTTGAGCGACCCCGGGGTGGCGAGGAAGCTCGCGAATCGTCGGCGTCTGAATCTCCCTCCGTCCGCCATGTAGTGGTCGGTCTCGAGATGGTTCCAGCTCTCCGCGAAGGTTGTCCAATCGGCGAGCGCCGCCGCCCCGACGATCGCGCGGAACTCGCGGGCCTGGATCGAAACGAAACCCGGCCCCGTTTCCTGGCCAAACGCCACGAGAACCTGATTGGGCATCACATCGTTAAGTATCTCGTGGTGCGCTGCGTCCGCCGCCCTACCAAGCAGTTTGGACACCCACGTCACCCCGGCGAAAGCCGGGGCCTAGCGCGAACTCCGGGTCGCGTCCGCGGCGTAGATCCGCGCGCGGTAGGCCTTGAGCAACGCCTTGGTCACCGGCCCCGGCACGCCAGATCCGACTTGAACTCCGTCGAGCGCCACCATCGGCGCGAGTTCCTTGAGCGTGCTCGTGATGAACAGCTCATCGGCGGCCTTGAGGTCGTCCGCCGACAACACACGCTCCTCGAGGGGAACACCGGTCGCCGCGGCGATCTCGAGAACCATCTCGCGTGTGATGCCCGCGAGCAGACCGCACGAGAGGGGCGGGGTGAGCAGGCGGCCAGCCTTAACGATGAAGACATTCGAACCCGCGCCCTCGGCCACCTCGCCGCGGGTGTTGAGAAGAATCGCCTCGAAAGCGCCCTTCGCGTAGGCCTCGCGGGTGGCGAGC
>JANNJB010000570.1:0-6233 GCA_031405615.1 Vicinamibacteria bacterium
GCCTCGCCCGTGAAAGCACCCGCGGTGAAGGCGGGAAGGATGTCGCGTTCGTTCAAGAGCGGGCCGTTCTACCTGGTCTTCGCATACTCGGCTCCGCCGAGCCACAGCGCCGAGCGACCCAGGGTAAAGAGAGCGAGCAGCCAGAATCGAAGCCCATCAGCCTGAGGTGTCGCGCCATTGAAACGTCTCCCTATTCGGTGTGCGGAGAGTCTATGACAGAAAAATCAAACCATCCGGGGCCTTGGTCTCGCGAGGCTCTTTCAAACGCCAGGGCCGCGACCGCCAGGTCCTCGAACGCAACGCCACAGGACTTGAAGAGCGTGATCGCCTCGGGATGGCGGGCGCCCTGAGATCGGCCGGGATCGAGCAAAGCGCCGAGTGTCGTGACCCGATCGACGACGCCTCCGACTTCGGCCTGGGCCATCTGCAGGTCCCCGGCTTCGGCGAGCGTGTCCGCGGTTTCTATCGCCAGCACCGAGGCGCGAGCCACCGTCTCGGCGTCGACTTCGCGGGTGTCCTTGGTGTGCACGCCGACCGGATTCACGTGGGCCCCCGGGGTCAGCCAACGACCCTCGAGCACGGGCTCGGTGGCCCCCGTGGCGGTGACGACGATGTCGCACCCCGCGGCCTCCTCCGGGGCCTCCGCCGCCGTCCACTTCGAAACCTGCCGGAGTTCGGGGTGGGAACGAAGCGATGCGACGAGCAGCGCCGCGGTGTCCCTTCGCCGGGCCCAGATGACCACCGAATTGATCGGCCGCACCAACGCCATGAGACGCACATGGAATTCGGCCTGCGCGCCCGCGCCGAAAACTCCGAGCGTTGCCGCATCCGGGCGCGAAAGGAGTTTCGTCGCCACCGCTGATACGGCGGCGGTTCGAATCAGGGTCAGAAAACCACCGTCCATCACGGCGAGGGGAACCCCCGTGCCCGGATCGAAAAGGGCGTACAGGCCGCAGACGCTTGGAATCCCGAGGGCGCGGTTTCCGGGGAATATGGTGGCGAACTTCGCTCCGAGGCCTTCGGGGGACCCTCCGCCACTCGGCATCGCGAGCAGGCTCCCCGCGCGGGTGCGGGCCGCGATCCTCCGCGGAGTGTCCCATTCCCCGAGGTGATCGGCCCGGAAGGCTCCCTCGAGCGCGCCGATGACGGAGGGCGGATCGAGGACGCGTTCGAGGTCGAGACGAGAGAGAAGGAGGACATCCTGCATGGAAGGGCCGCGTTAGACTAGCGCTCCCGTGGCCTCTCTTTGTATCTCGTTGACCGAAAGGTTGACCGTCGACCTGATCGACCGCATGTCCGACCTTTCCGGGCTCGCCGACATGTTCGAGATTCGCGGCGACCTCGTCACCGACCTCGACCTGCTCACCATCCTCCGGGTGCGCACCAAGCCGCTCGTCTTCACCGCGCGGGCGGCCTCTGAGGGCGGAAAGATGAAGGACGAGGATCCCAAACGCCGCGCCCTGCTCCACGAGGCGGTGCGCCGCGGGTACGACTACGTCGACGTCGAATATCGAAGCGGCTTCTTCGACATCATGACCGAGAAGGCGGGCAAGGGGCTCATCGTGTCCTTCCACGACATGACGGGAACCCCTGCCGATCTGGAGACCCTTTACGACGGGATGAGTAAGACCGGCGCCGACATCGTGAAGATCGTGGTCAGCCCGAGGTCCATGTCGGACGTGGGTCATCTGATGGAACTCGTCCGCCGGCACGCGGGCACGGGAACCCCGCTCATCGCGATCGCCCTCGGTCCCCTCGGGGCGGTCACAAGGATCGTGGGGCCGAAGTACGGGGCGCCTTTCGTCTACGCCTCCACCGGCAAGGGCCACGAAGCGGCGGCCGGACAGATTCCCGCGGAGGAGATGGACACCCTCTACAACGTCCGCTCGATCAATCCGCAGACCAAGATCTATGGTCTGGTCGGGGGGGACGTGGTGCGCAGCCTTTCGCCCGCGATCCACAACCGCGGTTTCGCGGAATCGGGCACCGACGCGGTTTTCGTGCCCTTGCAATCCGATTCGCTCGGCGCGTTCTTCCAGGCCTTTCCGCACCTCGGCCTCTCCGGCTTTTCGGTGACCCGGCCCTACAAGGTCGAAATTGTCGGGCGCATGCACGCGGTCGACGCCACGGTCGCCCAGTGCGGCAGCGTCAACACCGTGGTGGTTCATGACACCGGTCAGCTTCACGGCACGAGCAGCGATGGCATCGGGGTGGTGACGCCGCTCCGGAAACGGGGCGAGATCAAGGGCAAACAGGTGATCATCCTCGGCGCGGGCGGCGCGGCGCGGGCCGCGGCCGTCGCCCTCGAAGAGCGGGGGGCGCGCGTCCGCATCCTCGCCCGGAATCGCGAGAAGGCGACCCAGGTGGGCGCCGAGGTCGGGTGCGCCGCGGGCGATCTCAATGTCCTGCTGAACACGCAGTGGGACATCCTCGTCAATGCCACGCCGGTGGGCGGCGGGTCGCTCGCCGAGCAGACCCTGGTTCCCAAAGCCCTGCTGAAGAAGGGCGCGACGGTACTCGACATGGTCTACGACCCGCTCGAGACTCGACTGCTCCGCGAGGCCGCGCAGCAGGGTTGCGTCGTGATCAGCGGCTTCGAAATGCTTCTCGCCCAGGCCGCCGCGCAGTTCGAGGTGTGGACCGGGGCCGAAGCGCCGGTCGAAGCCATGCGTTCGGCCGCCCTCCTCCTCGCCCAGACCAGAAGCGCGTAGCGCGCGCATGAGCGCGCCTCGCCTCGCAGCAAGATCGCTCCGCTACTCCCGGCAGGAGATCTTTGCCCCCATCGGCCGGGACGGCCAGGAACGGCTGCGCGCGTCCCGGGTGGCCATCGTCGGGTGCGGCGCGCTCGGGTCGCAGCTCTCCGAAACCATGGTGCGCGCGGGCGTGGGCCTCGTCCGCCTGATCGACCGCGACATCGTGGAGGAGTCGAACCTGCAGCGGCAGACCCTCTTCACCGAAGCGGATGCCTCGGCCCTGCGCCCCAAGGCCCTCGCCGCCAAAGCCCGCCTCGCGACCGTCAACTCCGACGTGGTCCTCGACGCCCGTGTCGAGGACCTGACCTGGGAGAACGCCCGCGAACTGCTCTCCGAGATCGACCTCTTTCTCGACGGCACCGATAACTTCGACACGAGGTACGTCCTGAACGACCTCAGCATCGAGACGTCGGTTCCCTGGATCTACGGCGCGTGCGTCGGGTCGTACGGCCTCGTGCTCCCGGTTCTTCGCGGCGCGCGGAATACACCGTGCCTGCGTTGCGTGCTCGGCGACGCTCCTCCCGCGGGCTCCTCACCCACCTGCGACACCGCGGGCGTCATAGCACCCATCGTCCAGGTCATCGCGGGGCTGCAGGGGGCCGAGGCGCTCAAGATCCTCTCCGGCCACGCCGAGGCTGTGAACATTGGCCTCGTGAGCATCGACGTCTGGTCTTCGCAGTTCGACCGGATCGACCTGTCGCAAACCCCGCCTTCATGCGAGGCCTGCGTGAGCGGCACGTTCGTCTCGCGCGAACAGACCGAAGGCGAAGCCTTCCTGTGCGGCCGTGACGCGGTGCAGATCCGTCCTCCCGCAAGAGGGCTGTCACTCGACATCGACGACTTCGCCGTGACCTGGCGCGCGCTGGGCGACGTCACCCTGTCCGAACACGTGGTGAGGCTCAAGGAGGCGAACTCCGAGATGCTTCTTTTCCGCGACGGCCGCGCGCTCATCAAGGGCACCGCCGACCTCGGCCGCGCCCGCGCCATCTACGCGCGTTTGATCGGGTCCTGATGAACTCCCTCGCCATCGAGGCCCGCCACCTGGTCAAGGCCTACAAGAACAAAGCCGCGGTGCGGGACCTTTCATTGTCGGTTCGGCCCGGTGTGCTCTACGCGTTCCTCGGCCCAAATGGCGCGGGCAAGAGCACAACCCTTCGAATGCTCACTGGCCTGCTCAAACCCACCAGCGGCGAGGTCCTGATCCTCGGCCAGTCGATCGAAGCCGACCCCATGGCGGTGAAAGGCAGCATCGGCCTCGTGCCCGATGATCTGCCGCTGTTCGATCGACTGACCGGTGAGGAGACCCTGATCTTCATCGGGCGGATCCAGGGACTTCCCACCGCCGAAGCGCGGAGGCGAAGCGAGGAGCTTCTCGACTACTTCGACCTCACCGAGGCGCGGGCCCAGGCCGTGCTCGAGTACTCCCTCGGCATGAAGAAGAAACTCGCACTCGCGGCCGCTCTGATCCACAAGCCCCGCGTGCTCTTCCTCGACGAGGCGCTCAACGGCGTCGATCCGGTTTCGGTGAAGACCATTGCCGACCTCTTGCGCTCGCTGGTCGCGAAAGGACTCACGATCTTCTTCACCACTCACGTCCTCGATGTCGCCGAACGCCTGTGCGACGAGATCGGCGTGATCCACGAGGGGCGCCTTGTGGCCTCCGGCACGATCGAAGAGATCAAGACCCTGCGGCAGATGGGCGCTGACGCCCGGCTCGAAGACGTCTTCCTCCAGGTGGTGGGCGCCGAGAAGCCGAAGAATCCGCCGTCTTTCCTGTGAACCGTCTCTTCCTGCTGCTCGGGATGTCTCTGCGGTCCCGGGTCCGGGGCTTCGTTTCCGCCGGCGCGTCCTCCATCTTCGTCATCATGGCGGCCCTCTTCTATCTCGCCTTCACCTGCGCCCTGGGGATAGGCGCCTACTTCGCTTTGTCGCAGAGCCGCGGCGCGCGCGTGGACCGCTTCGCGGACATCGTGGCCCTGATCGTCACGATGTTCGGCGTCTTCTATTTCACCCGTCCCCTGGTCCTCACCAATCTCGCCGGGGCCTCTTTGCAGAATCTCCTTCACCTGCCGATCAGGCGGGGAGAACTTCTCGCCTACTCCCTCCTCACCGGCGTGGTGACGCCACTGGTCCTCGAGTCGCCCGTGCTCATCGGAGCGGCGCTTGGGGCGGCGTCCTCGCCCGCCCTTGTCCTGGTCACTCTGCCCCTTGCGCTGCTGGCTCATTTGACGCTGCTCGCGGGAGCGCATGCGATGTCGCTCTTCGCCGTCCTGATCGCCCGACGCACCTGGATCGCGGATATCGCGCGTGTCCTCGCCTTCTCGGTCTTCTTCATTCCCTCTCTGATCAACTATCGCGGACCGCGCCAGTTCCTGGCGCCGCTCGTAGAGCCCATCGCGCTGCTGTCGCCGCTTGGCTGGGCGGCGCGAGCCGCGGTGCTTGCGGGCGGAGGCGAGGTCGGGCGAAGCCTGTGGTTCACAGCGCCCGCGCTCCTGCTTCTGATCGGAATCACCTTCACCTCCAGGATTCTGCTCAATCGCATCCTCGCCGGCGAGGGCGACGACCGGGTGGCGAAGCAGAAAGCGAAAGCGCGGCGCGCGCGCGTGTTCCTGCCCGGAGCCATGGGCGCCCTGATCGAAACCCAGCTGCGGACGCAGTTGCGCACGCCCGCGGCCCGCATGGCCCTCCTGATGCCCACGCTGATGATGGGCTTCATCGCGTTCTCACTGTCGCGAACGGAAGGCGCCGTGAGTCCGTTCGGGCTGGTGGTTTTCCTGAGTCTTGTGGGCGGCAACGCCTTTCTGGTCATCGGCCGCGGGGTGGCCCTCATCGTGGGAACACCGGTTTCCCGCGCGGCGCTGCTCGTCGCGAGCGACATCTCGGGCCTTCTGTTCCGAGCTTTACCCCTCCTCGCGATCATCGCCGTTACCGCGTGGCGAAACGGCGCGGAAACGGCTCTCTCCATGCTCGCCCTCACCCTCGCCCTCGTTCCCATCAGCATGGGCGTCCAGCATTTCGTGTCGATCCTCCGGCCGTTCGCCCTGCCCCACGATCGCCTCAACCCCTTCGCCCAGCGCGTCGACGCGCGTCAGAGCGGCAACGGGGTCTTGAGCTTCATCGCCACGATCGGAATCGGCCTCATCGCGTCCCCGTTTCTCTTTCTCGTCTGGCTGGGCCCGCGGTTCGAGGAGGGCGCTTACGCCCCCTGGATGCTCGGGCTCGCGTGTCTCGGCTCATTCGCCACCTACGCCGTCCTCATCGCCCTCGCGGAGAGGCTGTTCATCAAACGCGAACTTCAGGTTCTGGAGGTCCTTCTGGACGACTCCCCGGGTTAGAACCAGGGCCACCCCACGCACTTTGTACGCTGTAGAAAGCGCTTTCAGGTAGCGCAAGGCGGAGCAGGGATGCTCCTTGTGGCTGAGGGTGACGCCGCGGCACGATGATTGCTCATCATCGGGACGATCGTCATGTCCAAAGGCC
>JANNJB010000571.1:0-5070 GCA_031405615.1 Vicinamibacteria bacterium
AAGAAGCAGCAGAAGGAAAGCGGCGGGCAGGAAGAACAAGATCCCCGCGGCGAGGCCTCCGCGCACCCCGTGCAGCGACCACCCGATGTAGGTGGCGAGTTGCTGCGCCTCGGGTCCGGGCAGGAACGTGCAGAACGCCAGGCCGGCCGAAAATCGTTCCTCGCTGATCCAGCGCTTCCGCTCCACCAGCTCGCGGTGAAGGATCGCGATCTGCCCGGCCGGTCCGCCGAACGAGATGAAGCCAAGCCGGGCCCAGAAACGCAGTGCTTCGCGAAAGCCTGGCCGAGGCTCGATCGTCTCGGTCATCGGTACAGCGCCGGGTTCCATGTGTGCGTTTCCTGGAGGCCTTCCTTCGCCCAGAGATACAAAGCGTCATACAACACGAGACCGTCGCGAAGCATCTCGTGATCGTCGGCGCGAAGGCGCGACAGGCCCAGCGAAGCCGCGAGGAGTCCGGCGCACTCGGGCGCCAGGTCCAGTCGCCCGGTGTCAGCGCCGCGGATGATCCGGGCCAGGACAACGAGGGCCGGGTCGTCGATTCGAAAGACCTTCAGAAAAGTGTCGAAGCTGCACAGCTCCCCGTCGTGCGAGAAAAGCGTGTCTGGGATGTCGAAAGGGATCGCGCGCTCGCTCCGAGCGATCTCCACGACATCGCTGGCGTTGACGTAGCGAAACTCCGCTCCGTGATCAATGAAACGGGTGATGAGCCATGGGCAGGCGATCCGATCGATCTTCGGCCGTTCGCGCGTGACCCATCGCGTGGAGATTCCCACTGGTTTCGGGAGCGTGATCGCTCCGGCGAGGAACGTGTCGGACGCCAGAAAGTCGGCGGTCGTGGGGACGAGAGTGGGCGAAGCGGACAGATCCATGGCTGACTCCTTGAAGAAGTGTTGCCGCAGATCTTGGACGCGTTCGCGTCTCACGGGTCCCGCTCGAGAGATTCAAGCGGGCAGGGAGCCTGCGCTTCCCGTCACGAAATGTAAGAGAGAGGCTCCCGATGTGTCAAGGGGAAACACCGAACAGAAATTTGATCGCGGTGGTTGGGCCGGGGCCTCGCTCGTTCGAAAGTGAACACCGGGGTGTCAGCCTCGACCAGCCGACGGGCCCGAACTCCCCCTTCGCGACCAGTTGAAGTGGCACGTCCCTTGCTCGGTCGAGGTTCCCATGATGCTCGCCTCCAACGTCCGCATCGCCCTCCGATCCCTCAGAAAGCGCCCGGCTTTCACCGGCATGGCGATCCTGATTCTTGCCCTTGGCATCGGAGCTACCACCGCGATCTTCGGAGTCGTGAACGCGGTCCTTCTCGCATCACTGCCTTACGGCGATCCAGCCTCCCTGATCACCGTCTTCGCCGACGGCGCCGCACGCGGACAAGGAGGACGCCTGCCCACTACCGGCGGGGATTTTGCCTGGTGGGAGGAGCGGGCCAAGTCCTTCAGCGGTCTCGCCGCCCTGCACAACGAGAGCCGCCGCTTAACCAGCCTGGAGACCCCGCTGGTTCCACTGACTCATGCCGTGACCGCGAACTACTTCGACGTTCTTGGCTCCCGGCCCGAGTTGGGGCGGGGATTCGTGGCCGGGGAAGACCAGCCCGGCCGCGACGATGTGGTGGTGCTCGGCTATGGCATCTGGCAGAGCGTCTTCGGCGGTGACCCCGGGATTGTGGGCCAGAAGGTTGAGCTCGACGGCAAACCGCATACCGTGGTTGGTGTGATGGGCCGGGGCTTTTACAGCGCCCATCTCTTCGCGGTTCAGCCCGGACTCTTCGTTCCCAAGGCCTTTTCGCTTCTTCGCGACGATCACAGCACCCGCGAGATCGTGGTCTACGGGCGTCTCGCTCCAGGCCACACCGTGGCTTCGGCTCAGGCGGAGATGACGGGAATCGCCGCCGCCCTCTCACGGGAGCACCCCGAGACCAATGACCGATGGGGAGCGCTGGTCCTGCCGATCCGCGACCTCGCGGTCGGCCCCTTCGGGACGACCGGCGCCATCCTCCTGGCCGCGGTGCTGCTCGTGCTCGTGATTGCCTGTGCGAATGTCGCGAACCTCACGCTGGCCCGAGCCAGCGAGCGCACCCGTGAAGTAGCGCTGCGGGTTGCTCTCGGGGCGGATCGCGGGCGCATCGTAGCCCAGCTCCTGACCGAGAGCCTGATCCTTTCCTTTGCCGGAGGAATCCTCGGAACCGTTCTTGCCTACGGCCTCACCCAGCCCCTGGCCAACCTGATCCCTGCTCAAGCCGGGGTTCCCTTCCTCGACCGGGTGAGTGTCGATGGCTCGGTCCTGGCCTTCACTCTTCTGATCTCCCTGGGGTCGGGCCTGTTGTTCGGGCTCTTTCCGGCGCGGGAGGCGACCCGAGTTGATCTGGCCGATGTCCTGCGGGAAGCGGGCCGCTCTCAGGTTTCGACTCGAGGGCGAAAGTTCCGCGACGGACTGGTCGTGGCTGAAGTGGCTCTGGCGGTGGTGATCGCCACGGGTGCCGGCCTGATGTTGCGCACCATCGACGGACTTCAGGCGGTCAAACCGGGCTACGATGCTGATCGCCTTCTGAGCCTCAGGACCGCGCTCCAGGGTGAGGAGTTCAAGACTCCGGGCTCGCGCCGCGCGCATTTTGAGGAACTCAAACGCCGACTCGAGGCCCTGCCGGGAATCGCCCAGGCGAGTGCGACGAGCTTTGAACCACCCATGCCCGCGGCCGGGGCTTTCGGCCGCGTGCGCCTCTCCATTCCCGGGTTCCCGGAGGAGTCGGCATCCTCGCAAAGTGCCATCTCCAATGTCGTCATGCCCGACTTCTTCAGCACCCTGGGAGTGCCGTTGATCAGGGGCCGCGTGATCACGGCGGACGATCAGGCGGATACCCGACGCGTGACCGTGATCAACCAGTCGATGGCCGAGAAATATTTCGCAGACGTCGATCCGGTGGGCCGAAGCTTCGCCCTGCACGGAACGGCGCAGCTTTCGATGGACATCGTGGGTGTGGTCGGCGACGTCATGACCTCGGGCACGGACCCGCGGCCCGTTCCGGTCTTCTATGTCCCCTACGCTCAGAATCCCATCCCGGTCATGACCGTGGTGATGCGCGTTCCGGATGGAGATCCCCTGTCGCTGGCGCGCGAGGCCGAGAAGACCGCGTGGTCGCTGTCCCGATCGACCAACGTCTACTTCGTGCGCAGCATGAAAGGTCGAATGGCGGACCTCAACTGGCAACCTCGCTTCGGCGCCCTTCTTCTGAGCAGCTTCGCGGCCCTCGCTCTCCTGCTGGGAGCGGTCGGTATCTACGCGGTGATCTCGTACGCCGTCCTCCAACGTCGCACGGAAATTGGCCTGCGGATGGCGCTTGGCGCGCGCTCCGGGGCGGTCCTGGTCATGGTTCTGAGCGGCGGTTTGAAGCTCACGGCGATGGGTATTCTCGGGGGTCTGGTTGGGGCGCTGGCGGTCACTCGGGTGCTCAGCGGGTTGCTCTACGGCGTTTCGTCGAGCGATCCGGCGACGCTAGGTTCCGTGGCCGTTCTTCTCTTCGTGGTGGCCGCCGGCGCCTGCCTGATCCCCGCCTTCCGCGCTAGCCGAGTCCACCCGGGGGTGGTCCTTCGGGAATAGCGCCTCGCTTACTTGCCCCCGGCCCGGCGCGCGGCGTCGATGTCAGCCACCAGCTGCGGATGGACCTTGAAGCCCGCCTTCTGGGCGGACTTCACGTGAGAGTAGGCCTCCTCGTAGTCGCCCCTCTTGATGCAGATCACGGCGAGGTTGTTGTGGGCCTCCCCGTATTTCGGCCGCAGCTTGAGCGCTTCGCGGTAAGCCTTCTCGGCTTCATCGACCGAGCCCGCGCGCAGGTAGGCCGAACCGAGGGCGAGGGCGAACTCCGCGGGCGGGTCGGGGACCCCGTGGTCGCTGCCGCGGAGCCGCTCGATGGATCTCATGCCCACCTCGATGAGAGCGATGCGCTCCTGGATGCGCTGCCGCTCGACGTCAGAGCGGGCGGCCCGTTGCGCGGTTTCCAGCTCGCGAATCCGGTCCTGGAGCACGCGGATCTGGTCTTCGCGTTTCGCCTCCCGGTCGAAACCTCGCTCCGTGCTGTCCGCCACGGAGCGCTCCCAGGCCTGCCGGCAGGCGAGGTAAGCCCGGACTGAGTCATCGTACTGCTTGAGCGCGATGTAGGTCTTGCCCAGGCTGAAATAGGCGAGGTAAGAGTTCGGATCGAGCTTGACCGCCCGGCGAAGTTCCTCTTCCGCCTCTTCGTAACGCTCGGTTTGGAGAGCCTCCACGCCGAGGCGGTAGTGCCGCTCCGACTCCACGAGCCGCTGCTTCGCCTGCGCGTCCGCCTGCTCCTGCATCCGCACGGGTTCTTGAATGAGCACGAGACCTAAGACGGCGAGTAGACCGAACATGGAACCTCCCGGGTTGTGCCGAGACTAGCAGCCTCAAAGGCTCTCCCGCAGGAAGAAACTACTCCGCTCGAAGCGCGCGAGCAGGATCGACGCCCAGCGAACGTCGGGCCGGGATGTAAGCGGCGAGGAGTGCGGCGGCGGCGAGCAGGCTGCTGAAGCCGAGCACCGTCCAGACATCGACGGTCACCGCACCCCGCAGGAAACTCGAAAGAAGCCGGCTCAGGGCGACCCCCGCAGCGCCTCCGAGCGTGAGGCCACCCGCGGTCAGCCATGCCGCCTGTCCCATGGTCAGACGCAGGACGTCGCCGCGCGATGCTCCAAGGACGAGCCGCACGCCGATCTCAAGAGTGCGCAGGCTGACACGGTACGCCATCACCCCGTAGACGCCGGTCAAAGCGAGCAGAAGGGCGAGGCCCGAGAGGACCGTCATGATGCTCGCGATGAACCTCAAGCCGATTGTCGCGCTGGCGATCGAACGCTTCATGCTCCACACCGCGAAGGCGGGCTGGTAGGGGTCGACGGCAGCCACCGCGCGCCGCGCATCTTGAGCGAGCGCTTCGGGATCGCCCGAGGTGCGAACCGCGAAGGTAACGCCGAGGCGGGGTTCCTGAGCGTAGGGGCGGTAGTAGGTGGGGTAATTGCGACGACCGAACCACTGATGAACGACATCGCCGCAGACGCCGATCAC
>JANNJB010000572.1:0-3749 GCA_031405615.1 Vicinamibacteria bacterium
TCACGCGCGCCAACGGCGCGTTGACCAACGGCTCCAACTTCTACCGAGTTGGTGAGGCGTTCTTCTACACCCTGCTGGTCCCGCCCAGTGGGTCGCTTCTTGTACAGGACCCACCCAACACTACCCTCGTCGACTCGCTCCTCACCGTCTCGCCGCTCAACAACGTGTCGTTCGGTGCAATCACGACGACCGGCATGTTGGCATCCACGAGCGCGAGCGGGCCGTGTTTCAATTCGCCGGCGGGATAGGCCTCGGCATGGATATAGGAGATTTCCTTCAGCTTCAGCGCGCCCTCAAGTGCGATCGGATAATGCAAACCGCGCCCGAGAAATAATGCGTTGGTCTTATTGGCGAAGCGCTCCGACCACGCCTTGATCTGCGGCTCGAGGTTGAGCGCGTGCTGCACACTGCCGGGCAGATGGCGTAGCCCATCCAGATACCCGACCTCCGCTTCCGCCGATAGACGACCCTTAATCTTGGCGATGGCCAACACCAACAGGAACAGCGCGACGAACTGCGTGGTGAGCGCCTTGGTTGTTCATCTCGGCGCGGGATCGTGCACGATCGACCTCAACCGCGTCGTATCGCCCACCGAGATCGCCGCGGCCGAGGACGAGGCCAACCGCGTGGTCTGGCTCGACAGTGAGGTGCGCATCTGCTTCGCTGACGCCGACGAGGCCCCGGATCTGGCGCTCCGCAAGGAGTCGACGCGAACAGGGACCCTTCGCCTCATCGAGATGGCCGGCTTCGACCGATCCGCCTGCGGCGGGACGCACGTCGCGCGAACCGGAGCCGTGGGCCTGATCGGGATCCTCGGGTGGGAGAAATTCAAGGGCGGGACGCGGATCGAGTTCGTCTGCGGTGCGCGCGCCCTCGGCCGCATCCGCGAGTGGCGGGATGTGTTCTCGGCCACGAGCCGCGTGCTTTCCGTGCTGCCGGGAGCGCTCGCGCCCGCGATCGAACGGCTCCAGAGCGAGAACAAGACGCTCGGCCGAACCGTTCGCGACCTCCAGGCACAACTCGCCGTGCACAAGGCCGCCGAACTCGTCGCGTCGGCCGGCCCCCCGGTGGACGGCCGCATCGTCATCGCGTGCGCGCTCGAGGGGTGGGACGCGCCGGGACTCAAGGGAATCGCCACCGCGGCTGCCGCCTCGCCGGGAGTGTGCATCGCGGTGTTCTCGGCCACAAGTCCCGCCCTCGTCGTGGTGGCGAGCGCCCCGGGCGTTGGCCTCGACGCCTCGGCTGTCCTCAAGACCCTGGTCGCCCGCTTTGGCGGAAAGGGCGGCGGGAAGCCGGAGTTCGCGCAGGGCGGAGGTCTTCTGGGAAGGGTCGAGGAGATAGTGGCCCTTGGCCGCGACTTTCTGGCGCGCTGAACCTTCGCCGGAAGATCACCCAAGTCGCTCATTCACATATGGTTCCGCAGGGCGAATCGTCATTTCCGCAGGCCCCGAGCTCGCATACTGGACTTTTTAGTACAGATTCTTCTAGAATCCGGCTTCCATCCCCTCACATGACTCAAACCATTCCGCCACCCGCCACCGAGTCGAGCCGCCTGCTGGCCGACCTGACCAGCGCCGAGTACTCCGCCGGGTTCGTCACCGATATAGCTTCGGACGCGATCCCGGCCGGGCTCTCCGAGGACGTGGTGCGACTCATCTCCGCGAAGAAGGGGGAGCCGGAGTGGCTTCTCGATTTCCGGCTCAAGGCGTTCCGGCACTGGCAGACCATGCCGGTCCCGACCTGGGCGCGGGTGCACTACCCGCCGATCGACTTCCAGTCCATCGTCTATTACTCCGCGCCGAAACAGAAGGTCGGTGGACCGAAAAGCCTCGCCGACGTCGACCCCAAGCTCCTCGAGACCTACGAGAAGCTCGGCGTGCCGCTGCATGAGCGCGCCGCACTCGCGGGGGTCGCGGTCGACGCGGTTTTCGACTCGGTGTCGGTCGGCACCACGTTCAAGGAGAAACTCCACGAAGTCGGCGTGATTTTCGGATCGTTCTCCGAAGCCGTCCGTGAACACCCGGAACTCGTGAAGAAGTACCTCGGATCCGTGGTTCCCTACTCCGACAACTTCTACGCCGCTTTGAACTCGGCGGTCTTCTCCGACGGATCCTTCTGCTACATCCCCAAGGGCGTCAAATGCCCGATGGAGCTTTCGACCTACTTCCGGATCAACGCCAAGAACACGGGCCAGTTCGAGAGGACTCTCATCATCGCGGACGACGACGCCGCGGTGGTGGAACTCGTGACGCTCGATCGCGCCGAGATCAAGTATTCCACCGTGCAGAACTGGTACGCCGGGGACAAAGACGGCAAGGGCGGTATCTACAACTTCGTGACCAAGCGCGGCGCGTGCCGCGGCAACAACTCGAAGATCTCGTGGACCCAGGTCGAAACCGGCTCGGCCATCACCTGGAAGTATCCGAGCTGCATCCTGCAGGGAGACAACTCGATCGGCGAGTTCTACTCGGTCGCCCTCGCCAACAATTATCAGCAGGCGGACACCGGGACCAAGATGATCCACATCGGGAAGAACACCCGGTCGACCATCGTCTCGAAGGGCATCTCGGCCGGCCATGGTCAGAACACCTACCGCGGCCTGGTGAAGATCGGCAAGAACGCCGAAGGGGCACGGAACTACTCGCAGTGCGACTCGCTGCTCCTCGGCTCACATTGCGGCGCCCACACCTTCCCCTACATCGACGTGCAGAATCCGACCGCCCAGATGGAGCACGAGGCGACCACGTCCAAGATCAGCGACGACCAGATTTTCTATTTCCAGAGCCGGGGCCTCTCCACCGAGGACGCGGTGTCGATGATCGTCAACGGCTTCTGCAAGGAAGTCATCAAGGAACTGCCGATGGAGTTCGCGGTCGAAGCGCAGAAACTTCTCGGCCTCAGTCTCGAGGGCTCCGTTGGCTAACCCGCCGGAAACTCAATCGATGCTTCGTATCACCGACCTCCACGCCAACGCCGGCGACAAACCGATCCTCAAGGGCCTGACCATGAACGTCAACGGCGGTGAGGTTCACGCGATCATGGGACCCAACGGTTCGGGCAAGAGCACGCTGGCCCATGTGCTCGCGGGGCGGCCCGGCTACACCGTGACCGGGGGCGAAGTTCTCTACAAGAGTTCGCCGCTCTTCGACATGGCGCCCGAGGTCCGTGCTCGCGAGGGCGTGTTCCTCGCCTATCAGTACCCTGTGGAACTCCCTGGCGTGTCGAATCTCTATTTCCTGCGTTCGGCCCTCAACGCGATTCGCAAACACCGCGGCGAACCCGACATCGACGCCATGGATTTCCTCGCCATCGCGAAGGAGAAGGCCAGGCTCGTCGAAATGGACGAGGCGCTTGTGAAGCGGAACGTCAACGAGGGCTTCTCAGGCGGCGAGAAGAAGCGGAACGAGATCTTCCAGATGGCGATTCTCGAGCCCTCGCTCGCGATACTCGATGAGACCGACTCGGGCCTCGACATCGACGCCCTTCGCACGGTGGCGGCGGGGGTCAACAAACTGCGCTCGGAGGATCGGGCGATGATCGTGGTCACCCACTACCAGAGGCTGCTGGAGTACATCGTTCCCGATTTCGTGCACGTCCTCATCGACGGGAAGATCGCTCTTTCCGGCGGCAAGGAACTGGCGCTCGAACTCGAATCCAAGGGATACGAGTGGCTCGAGAAGGAGCCCGCAGGGGCCCACTGATGGGGACCGCCGTCGCGCCATTCTCTGAGATCGCTTCCGCGGTGAAGA
>JANNJB010000573.1:0-2261 GCA_031405615.1 Vicinamibacteria bacterium
CGGGCCAGATCGCAGATCCCTTTGAGCGGTTCCTGAAGGTTTCGCTCGACGTCACGGGCGAGGGCCTTGACCGGCGAGATGTAGAGGATCCGCACCCCGCGGACGTCGGGTGCTGGATCGAACACCATCCGGTCGATCGCGCACAGAAAGGCCGCCAAGGTTTTGCCCGAACCGGTGGGCGCGGTGATCAGCGTCGACCGGCCGGCCAGGATATGAGGCCAGGCCAGCCGCTGAGCGGGCGAGGGGGCGGCGAAACGCTGCCCGAACCAGTCTTCTACAATCGCTCGCACCCTGGGGAGTGTACAAATTCTGACCAACGGCAGAGGTCTTTTCTGAACCTCAACGCGATTTCTTTTTTCGGCTGGGCCTTCGTCGTCTTCGTGACCGCGATCGTGCCCTGGGCCGTGCTTCGGAACCGCGAGAGCGCCCTCGCGATGGCCGGCATCCCCCTCGCCCTGCGGTTCTACGCGATGCTGCTGCCGCAGGTGGTCCTGGGCGTGCTCGCGATCGCGACCGGTTTGCTGGAAGGCGTCGAGCTCTTCCCCCGCGACTTTCCGGCCTTGTCATCGTGGTTCGCCGGAGCGGCGTTCCTGGCCGTATCGCTCGTCCTCGTCCGGCCCCATTGGCGTAGATCGGTCGAAGAGCACAAGCCGACGTGGCGTCTCTTCGCGCCGGTGACGAGGCGGGAAAGGAGGATGTGGGTGGCGTTGTCCCTTTCCGCGGGGATCGGGGAGGAACTCGTATGGCGCGGCGTCCTGCCCGCCCTCATCGCCGCCGTCACCGGGAGCCTCGCCATCGGCATCGGCCTCAGCATTGTCTCCTTCGCCCTCGCCCACGCGATCCAGGGAGCGAGAAGCGTGCTCGCCATCGCCGCGATCGCCGGGGCGTTTCATGCCCTCGTCTTCATCTCCAGTTCCTTGTACGTTGCGATGGTCGTGCACTTCGTCTACGACGTCATCGCCGGCTTCAGTTACGCCCGTTTCGCCCGGGAACTCGGCCTGCTCCCCTCCCACGCTTCCTGACCGTCAACGTGGTTCCGGACACTCGAACATGAGTATCGTCAGGGAGGCAGCCATGAAACCGCGAGGCTTCGACCGTCGGAGATTCCTTGGAAGGGCCGCGGGCGCTCTGGCCGCCGGCCTCGTTGCCCCAGAGGCAGCCGTGTTCGCGCAGACTCCGCCCGCCTCGCTCGCCGAGCGCTTCACCGACCTGCGACGTCACTTCATCTTCGAGTATTACCCCTGGTACGGCGGCGCTCCCGCGTACGAACACTGGGAGTACCAGTCCCGGAATCCTCCCTACGACATCGGCGCGCCCCACATGCCTCTCCTCGGCGCCTACGATGTGCGCTCGACCGCGGTGCTCGAGCAACATGCGCGCTGGATCAACGAGTCGGGTGTGGGCGCTATCGCCCTGTCCTGGTGGGGTCGCGACAGCTTCGAGCATCGCGCCGCCCACCGCGTCATGGACGTGATGAGGGATCACGATGTGAAGGTCACCTTCGCCCTCGAGCCCTACACCGACGATCGCGGGCAGCGGTTCCGCGATGACATCCGCCTGCTCATTCGCGAGTTCGGGGAGCGGCGGGGGTACGACGCGTTCCTGCTCCTCCAGAACGCGAACGGCGACGAGGGACCGATCTTCAAGGGTTTCAGGTGCATCCTGCCCGCGTTCGGCACGGACTGCCTTGGGAAGACGAGCCCGGTGTCGGACTACACGCCGGACCACGTCTGGCGGGAGCAGATCGACGGACTGCGCGACGACCTTCGCCGGGATTTCGATCACATCACTCTTCTCGCGGACTCCCTGGAGTTCGCCCGCACACCCGCCTCGGGCTTCGACGGCATCGGCATCTACGACAACTTCATCGGGCCCGAGTTGTACGCGGGAATCGCAGCGGGGGCATCGCGTGCCGGGCTCTTGTTCTCGCTCAACGTGAACCCGGGCTACGACCAGATCGAACCCCGGACAAGGCCCGCCGATCCTTGTTATTCGCCCCGCGACTTCGCGCCGGGGGGCGGCCAGTTCGACTGGGCGCAGCTCTCCGAGCGCGAGCGCGCGTCCGCCTTGTCGGTGCAGCGAATCGAGATGTCGTTCCGCCAGGCCGTAGCGGTTCAACAAGACCCCCTTCTCTCGAACCACGATCGCGGGTTCTGCGCCGTCTACATCAACTCGTTCAATGAGTGGCACGAAGGGCACGCCTTCGAGCCCATGCGCGGCGCGAAGGACCTCCTGCCCGAGGAGCGTCCCTTCGGTTATCA
>JANNJB010000574.1:0-5329 GCA_031405615.1 Vicinamibacteria bacterium
ATCCGCGTCCGCCAGTCCGTCACGGGCGGAGGCTTCGGCGGCAAGGAGGACTACCCCGACATGATCGCCGCCCACGCCGCGCTCCTCGCGCGCGCCTGCGGCAAGGCGGTCAAGATCGTCTACGAACGCCAGGAAGACATCATCGCGACCACCAAGCGCCATCCCTCGCGCGTCCGTCACCGCACCGGGGTCAAGCGCGACGGGACGCTCGTCGCGATGGACATCGAGGTCCTCCTCGACGGAGGCGCTTACATCACCCTCTCCCCCGTTGTGCTTTCCCGCTCCGTACTCCACGCGGCCGGAGCGTATTCGTGCCCCAACGTGCGGATCCGCGGCCGGGTCCTCGCGACGAACACCGCGCCCAACGGCGCGTTCCGCGGCTTCGGAGCGCCGCAGAGCCTCTTCGCGGTCGAGCGCCAGATGGACAAGATCGCGTGGACCATCGGCATCGACCCATTCTCGATTCGCATCCGCAACGCCTATCGCCAGGGCGACATCACACCCACCGGCCAGGTGCTCAAGGAGAGTGTGAGCGCCGTCGCGGTCCTGGAACGAGCGAAGGCGGCCACCCGCTTCGCTGAACGCTACGCCACCAACGGTCTCGTCCGCACCAGCCCCGAGGACGACGGGCGTCCGCTGCGCGGCATCGGCCTCTCGGTCTTCTGGCACGGCTCGGGTTTCACCGGCAACGGCGAGAGACGCATGATGTCGAAAGGGGCGGTCCGGCTTCGCAGCGATCTCAAAATCGAGGTCCTCTCCTCCTCCACCGATTTTGGTCAGGGAACTGAAGGCATCTTCCGGCAGATCGTCGCGGATGCCTGCGGCGTCGGCCTCGACGACGTGGTCGTGCACATCCCGGACACCGCGGCCGTTCCTGACTCCGGGCCCACGGTGGCCTCGCGCACCGTGATGGTCGTGGGCGGATTGCTGCGTCGCGCCGGAGAGAAACTCGCCGAGGCCCTGCGCGTCTTCGCCGCCCACCAGACTGGCGTCGCGCCCGCGGGCGTTCTGCTCCACGGCGGCGTCTTCGAAACCGAGCGGGGCCGCACTCCGTTCGCGGAGATCGCGCGCACTTACGTGAATCTCCACGGGCCGCTCGACGCCGAGGCGACCTTCGAGCCCACTCCCGACAGCACGTTCGACGAAGCCACCTACCGCGGAGACGCGTACGCCGCGTATGGCTGGGGCGCCAACGTGGTCGAAGTCGAAGTGAATCCCGACACCTTTCTCACCCGGATCACGAAGCTCACCACGGTGAGCGACGTCGGGCACGTCGTCCACCCCGTCATGTGCGCGGGGCAGGTCGAGGGGGGGACGCTGCAGGCCCTCGCGTGGGGGTATCTCGAAGAGATGAAGATGAAGGACGGCCGCTATCTCAACGATCGCCTCCAGACCTACCTGATCCCAACCATGGCCGATACGCCCGACATGGAGACCATCCTTCTCGAGAACCCGACGTCGCACGGTCCCTTCGGCGCCAAGGGTGTGGGCGAGCTGCCGATGGACGGAGGAGCACCCGCGCTGCTTTCGGCCATCGAGAACGCAACCGGGATCTTCCTTTCGCGAATCCCCGCGACCCCCGAGCGTCTGTTCGAAGCCTCGAAGGTACGAAGGCCATGAACGCCACGTACAAGTTCACTCTGAATGGCCAGCCCGAGGAGATCACGGGCCCGCCGATGGCGCGGCTGCTCGATGTGCTGCGGAAGGACCTCGGCCTCACCGGCTCAAAAGAGGGGTGCGGGGAGGGCGAGTGCGGCGCGTGCACGGTGCTTCTGAACAACGAAGCGGTCTGCTCGTGCCTGGTGCCCCTGTTCCAGATCGAGGGCGCTTCGATCACGACCATCGAGGGCATGGCGCCTCGAGGTCAGATCACCGATCTCCAGCGCGTCTTCGCCACCGAAGGGGGTGCCCAATGCGGGGCCTGCACGCCCGGCATGATCCTGACTATTCGGGCTCTTCTCAAGAGATACCCACGGCCGACCCGCGACCAGGTGCGTGAATACGTCTCCGGAACCCTTTGCCGCTGCACCGGGTATGAGCGCATCTTCCGGGCCGTCGAGGTCCTGACCGGTCAGAGAATGCCCGAAGGCGTGACCGAAACCCCCGAGGGTGGAGGTCCGCGCGGGTGAGCGTTTCCTGGTCGCCACGGTCCCTCGCCGAAGCCCACGACGCGCTCCTGAAGGGTCCGGTCAAAGTGGCGGGGGCCACCGATCTTCTCGTGGTCGACCATGCCACGGGGCGACATCACGACGCGGTCGTGAATGTTCTCGAGATCGCCGAGTTGCAGGGGATCCGGGTCGCGGGGGACGAGTTGAGCATCGGCGCCGCATCGACGTTCACCGACATCCGACGCTCACCCGACGTGGCGAAACACGCACGGATGCTCACAGACGCCGCGGCCACCATCGGCGCGGCCCAGATCCAGAACCGCGCCACCATCGGCGGAAACATCGCAAACGCCTCGCCCGCCGGCGACTCTCTTCCCGCCCTGCTCGCCCTCGGCGCGCTCATCGTCGTATCGGGGCCGCATGGAAAGCGCGCGGTTCCCTACAACGCGTTCCACACGGGCTATCGGCAGACTGTCCTCGATTCCTCTGAACTGATCGAGCGGATCATCCTCCCTCTCCCCGCCCCCACCGTCCAGATCTTCCGCAAGATCGGCACGCGGCAGGCCCAGGCCATCAGCAAGGTGGTGGTCGGTTTCGCGAGCGACGCTCCCTCCCGCCACACCCTCACCAACGTGCGCCTCGCGATGGGCAGCATCGCGGCGACCCCCATGCGCCTGCACGAGGTTGAGGCTCTCCTCGAAGGCAAGCTGCTTTCGCGCGACCTCGCCGACCGGGCCCGCGCCCTCGTTGAGAAGACCATCACGCCCATCGACGACGTCCGTTCCACCGCCGCCTACCGGCGTCACGTGGCCGGCGCGGTCGTTCGCCGCCTGCTACTCGACCTTCTGGAGTCCCAAACATCGTGACCCCTTCGCTGAAACCCGCCCGGAAGTCGCTCTCCCCTGCCGCCACGAAGGCTCTCCTCCGCCCGCTCGGCAAGGCATGGAAGAACCATGTCGCGGCGTTTCCGGGCGACCCCGAAGAACGGCAGCCGGTTCACTCGGTCTACGGGGGCGCCCACCTCTTCAAGGCCGACACCGCGAAGAGGCTGAGCGACCTCTCGCTCAAGGCCCTCCGAGAGTACGCGCCTCACGCCAAGGTGATGGCCTCGGCCCTGAACCTCGATCCGCGCCTCGCTGAAATCATCTACGACCGCGTCATTCGCAAACTCGAGCACGAGGCGGTCGAGGACTTCCGGATCGACTTCGAGGACGGCTATGGAAACCGTCCGGACGAGGAGGAAGACGCGCACGCGGTTTCCGCCGCCGAGGAGGTGGCGAAGGGTCACATCGGCGGGACGCTGCCTCCCTTCATCGGGATCAGGATCAAACCCCTCACCGGCGAACTCGCCGCGCGCAGCCTGCGCACTGCCGACATCTTCATAAGCACCCTCCTCGCTCGTACAAGGAACCGCCTCCCCCACGGCTTCGTCGTAACCCTGCCCAAGATCGTCGCGAAGGAGCAGGTAGCCATCACCGCGAAGGCCCTCGCCGTGATCGAGAAGGCGAACCGCCTCAAGCCAGGGGTCTTGAAGATGGAGTTGATGGTCGAAACCACGCAGTCGGTGTTGAGCCCGCGCGGCGATGTGGCTCTTCCGGAGTTCATCAAGGCGGGCGGCGGCCGCATCCGCGGCGCGCACATGGGAACCTACGACTACACCGCGGGCTGCAACATCACCGCGCAGTACCAGTCGATGACTCACCCCGCGTGCGACTTCGCGAAACACGTCATGCAGGTCTCGCTCGCCGGAACGGGCGTCACTATCTCGGACGGCGCCACCAACGTCATGCCCGTCGCCCCGTACCGCTCCACGGGCGGCAAGCCGCTCACCGCCGAGCAAGTGGCCGGGAATCGCGAGGCCGTTCATCGGGTCTGGCGCCTGCACTACGAACACGTGCGTCACTCGCTCCGGCAGGGCTTCTACCAGGGATGGGATCTCCACCCCGGCCAACTTCCCACCCGCTACGCGGCGGTGTACGCGTTTTTCCTCGAAGGGCTCGAATCATCCTCGACGCGTTTGGCCAACTTCATCGAGCGAGCGGCGCAAGCGACGCTTCAAGGCGAGGTGTTCGACGACGCCGCGACCGGTCAGGGCCTCTTGAACTACTTCCTGCGCGCCCTCAACTGCGGTGCGATCGGCCTCGGCGAAATCGAGGCGACGGGCCTCTCCGTCGCGGAGATCCAGACCCGTTCGTTCGCGCAGATCCTCAAGGGACGAAGGGCAAAGGCGAAGTAGCGACGGCACCCGCGCAGGACGCTAAGATCAGGCTGCAATGTCCGCAACCATTCGCAGGATGACACATGCCGAGGCCGAGGCACACGAGGATCGGGAAGTGATGGCGCTTTCCCCAAACGAACGGCTGAAGATCGTCGAGGCCTGCATCGAGGCCTCTTTGGCACTCGGGAGAAACCATGTCTCAGATCTTCGAGGAGTTCGTCGCATCACTAAACGAGCACAAAGTCCGCTACCTGGTCATCGGGGGCTGGGCAGCCGGCTTCCACGGATACCCGAGATTCACCAAGGACATCGACGTTCTCATTGACCGAACGGATCGCAACGCCGCGGCCACGCGCGACGCGATCTACGATTTCTTCAAGGGGCGGCCCCCCGAATCCATCGACGCGCACGACGACCTCATGAATCCGGAGCAGGTCCTCCAACTCGGGGTGCCGCCGAACCGAATCGACCTTCTGAGCCAGGTGCCCGGAATCGATGACTTCGCCGCGGCCTGGCGGCGGCGGGCGCGCGGGAGCATCGGACGTTCGAAGGCATCTTTTGCGGGCCTCGAGGACCTCCTCGCCTCCAAGAGGGCCTCAGGTCGTCCCCAGGATCTGGCCGACGTGGCGATGCTGGAAAGACGCGCGACCCGGCCAAGCCCCGCGAAGAAAGCGGCCGTAAAGTCCAACAAGACCCGAAAGCGCTGAAGTCTCTGTACCCGAAAGGTCCAACCCCATGAAACGATTTCTCCTTAGCTTCCTTCTTGTTCTGGGGGTCGCCGCCGGGGCCGCGGCTCAAGGCGTCACTCCCGAGGTCACACGGTGGCAGCAGCAGGCCGAGCGGGTCACGATCATCCGTGACGACCGGGGCATCCCGCACATCTACGCGAAGACCGACGCGGACGCCGTGTTCGGGATGATCTACGCGCAGGCTGAAGACGACTTCAACCGCGTGGAGACGAACTACCTCAACTCCATCGGGCGGCTCGCCGAAGCCGAAGGCG
>JANNJB010000575.1:0-5343 GCA_031405615.1 Vicinamibacteria bacterium
GGAGATCAGAGGGACCCGGTTGATGGCGTATCAAACCAAAAACGTTCTGTTTAATTTTCACGGTAAACTTGACACTATCAAGCTACCGCCCGACCTGCTTGCTTACAAAGCGAAGAAAGATTCAATTTCCGAAAAATCTAATCCTGGGAGCACCCACGTCACCAATGTTTACCCTTACATCAAACGGTATCCGCCTTCAGAATTTAAGGGCAAAGTTGCGCACCTCTCCGACAGTATTTTTAAGCCGAAGGAAGACCTGAATGAACTGTCCGGTGCACTGAACCAGGTTCGAATGATCAAGAGCCATTTATTGAATATGAATGCCAACCGGGTCAACTATTTGTCTGAGTATAAAGTTTTCCAGGTTCAATGGCACAAAATCCTTTCCAACTCAGTTGCCTGTATCGTAATGTTCCTGATCGGAGCGCCGCTGGGTTCCATCATTAAGAAAGGTGGTCTTGGCTACCGCGTCGACATCTTCCTCGGCGACGCCGAAGCGCCCGCGACCACGAAGACGTTCAAAGTCCAGTAAACGCCCTGGGAACCCGCCGCTTGAGGGCACTCGTCACAGGCGGCGGCGGATTCCTCGGTTCTGCGATTGTCCGGCAACTCCGCGCCCGGGGCGATGACGTCGTTGTCCTCGCCCGGGGCGACTATCCGGAGCTGGACCGCCTTGGCGTGAAGCTCGTGCGCGCCGACATCACCGATCTGATGACGCTCAGCGAGGCCGCGACGGGCTGTGATGTGGCGTTTCACACCGCCGCGAAGGCCGGGGTCTGGGGTTCGTACGAGAGCTACCACCGGCCCAATGTGGTCGGAACGGAGATGCTGATCGCGGCGTGCCTCGCCACGGGCGTTCCGAAACTGGTCTTCACCGGATCCCCGTCGGTCGTGTTCGATGGAAAAGACCAGGCGAATGGCACTTCGGCCCTTCCCTACGCTGAGCCGCCCTCGAGCCCGTATTCCGCGACCAAGGCCGCGTCCGAGCGGCTCGTGCTCAAGGCCAACTCAAAGCGGCTCGCCACGGTATCCCTTCGTCCGCATCTCATCTACGGGCCGGGCGATCCGCACCTCGTGCCTCGGGTGATCGACCGCGCGTCAAAGGGCCGGCTCGCCCTTGTCGGGGATGGGCGAAATCGAGTCAGCCTGACCTTCATCGACAACGCCGCCGCGGCTCACGTCCAGGCCGCCGCTCAACTTTCATTCGATGCGCCCTGCGCGGGCCGGGCTTACTTCATCAACGACCCCGAACCGGTGGTGTTCGGTGAATGGCTCAAAAACCTCGTGGCCCGACTGGGGCTGCCGCCCATCAGGCGCCGGCTCTCCATTCCCACCGCGGTGGCCATCGGGGGCGTCCTCGAACTCGTATGGGCCGCGTTCCGCCTGAGCGGCGAACCTCCGCTCACCCGCTCGGTCGCGCGGAACCTCGGCATCTCCCACTGGTATTCGATCGATGAAGCGGTCCGCGACTTCGGCTACGCCCCGCCGGTTACGGCCGAGGATGGCTTCGAGCGAACGGTCGACTGGTTCAAGAGCCGAACCTCCCCGTGAAGCGCCTGGAAGTCGAGGTGCTCCGCGCCCAACTCGGAGATATCGCGGACCTCGGCCCGTACGAGCGAGCACTGACCCCGGAGGAGACTGCCCGGGCGAACGGCTACAAACTTCCGGAGCCCCGGCGGGTGTTCATCCTCGCGCGCGGGCTGTTGCGTCTCGAGCTTGCCAAACGCATGCGGTGCGAGCCAGGAGAGATCGAGTTCGACCTGCGGCCCTCCGGCAAGCCGGATGTCCGGCGCACGGGCGCCGATCGACCGGATTGGAGGTTCAGTGTTTCCCACACGGGACCGCACGCGGCGATCGCGTTCTGTCGCGCGACCGACGTCGGTCTCGACATCGAGAAGCTCGACCGGACCGTCGAACCTCTCGCGATCGCGAAGCGCTACTTCACTCCCGCGGAGCTTGCCGCACTGAAGGCCTGGCCGGAGGCTCAGCGATCGCGGGCCTTCCTTGCCGGCTGGACCAGAAAAGAGGCGATCGTGAAGGCGCGGGGCGTCACCATGGCCGAGAGCCTGACGACACTCAGCGTCGGCCTCGACCCCGACGATCTCCACCCGTCCCACGAGGACGCCCGGGGGACGCCGGCTCGGGCCGCCTGTCGCCTCACTACGTTCGACTTCGAGGCTCTCAAACTGATCGGCGCGGTGGCGCTGGTTTCCGCTCAGCCGCCTCGTTTGCGGTTCCGCGTGGTGAACGGCGCGGCATTCGATTAGCCTCCATGCGCCCATGAGTTCCGAGACCCTCTACACCCCCACCGAAATCACCGCCGCCCTGCGCCGCGTTCGCGAGGCGCTTTATGTCGTCCGGCGCACGTCGGATCAGGCGATGGGCCTTCGTTTCTCACCGGCTCCGGTGGCCGGCGAGGAGATCGCGGGCGCTCTGCCGCCGCTCTATCCCGAGTGGCTCGGCGATCGGTCGTTCCAGGAGGCTCACGGCGTGCGCTTCCCGTACTGCGTGGGACCGATGGCGAACGGCATCGCGTCGGCGGCCCTCGTCATCGCCGCGGCTCGCGCGGGTGTCCTCGCCTTCTTCGGCGCGGCCGGACTCTCGCCCGCCTCCGTCGAGGCCAATCTCAACACGATCAAGGCGGCGCTCACGAGCGGCGAGCCCTGGGGCTCGAACCTCATTCATTCTCCGAACGAACCCTCGCTCGAGGAAACCGTCGTCGATCTCTACTTCAAACACGAGGTGGTGCGCGTCGACGCCTCCGCGTTCATGGACATCACACCCGCGGTGGTTCGCTACGCCGTGAAGGGCCTGCGGCTGCGCGGCGACGGGGCGGTCGAACGAAAGAACCGTCTGCTCGCGAAGATTTCGCGGCCGGAAGTGGCCCGTCGTTTCCTCGAACCTCCCCCCGACAACATCCTCGCGGATCTCGTCAGCCGGGGCGCCATCACATCCGCGGAGGCGAACCTCGCCAAGCGGATTTCCCTCGCCGAGGACATCACGGTGGAATCGGACTCGGGGGGACACACCGACAATCGACCCCTCGGCTCGCTCTTCCCCACCATCGCGGCGCTGCGGGACGAGATCGCCGCCGCTCGCGGCTACACCACACCCATCCGCATCGGCGCGGCCGGCGGTCTAGGCGCCCCCGCATCGCTCGCGTCCGCGTTCGCGCTCGGCGCCGCGTACGTCATGACCGGCACCGTGAACGAAGCCGCGGTCGAATCCGGCCTTTCCGAGGCCGGACGTCTGCTGCTCGCGCAAGCCGGAATCGCCGACGTGGCCATGGCGCCCGCGGCGGACATGTTCGAGATGGGCGTGAAGGTCCAGGTGCTGCGACGCGGCACGATGTTCGCGACCCGCGCACAGAAGCTCTACGACGCGTACATGTCGCACGACTCCATCGAGAACCTTCCCGCGGGAGTCCGCGCGCGGCTGGAGAGCGAGATCTTTAAAGCGCCCCTCGAGACAATCTGGGCGGATACGAAGGCCTTCTGGGAACAGCGCGATCCGCACGAAGTCGAGCGCGCGAACAAGGATCCGCACCACCGCATGGCGCTTTGTTTCCGCTGGTATCTCGGGAAGGCCAGCCGCTGGGCGAACGCGGGCGAGCCCACGCGGATCATGGACTATCAGATCTGGTGCGGGCCGGCCATGGGCGCTTTCAACACCTGGGCCAAGGGTTCATTCCTCGAGGATCCGAAGAATCGCGAAGTCGGGCAGATTGCGCTCAACTTCCTCGAGGGCGCGGCGGTGATCGCCCGAGCCCAGCAGGTCCGCACCTTTGGTGTGCCGGTGCCGCCGAGCGCATTCGAATTCCGGCCGGTGCGCCTCGCCTAGGCAGGTCCTGCGTGCCCTGAGCCTCGATGTCATGGCCGGGGCGGCGTGCGGGGGCCTGATGGCCGAGCAAATGACTCGGACGCGGATGGGGGGCGGATGGTGGATCGCCCTGCTGTCGGCAGTCTGGTGCGTCTACACCGGCGACCACCTTCTCGACGCTCGCCGTCCCCCCACGCAGGGCGAGAGTTTTCGTCGCGTCTTCCATCGGCGTCATGCGCGCGTCATCTCCATGGCCGCCTTTTGCTGCACTCCTGCTCGGCCGTCGGTGGTCCGAAAGAGATGATCGCTACCGCTTTTGGGGCGACTCCGTCTTCCTCCTCGGCGCCGCGCCGAGGATACTGAGTTGAGGGCGAACCCAAAGCAGGGGGGGGCGCGGCGGAAACCAGCTCGGCGCTGGGTGCGAGGCTGCGGTCCTCCGGCCGTCGCGGCCGGTAACGGGAGTTCGCGCTAGGCCCCCGCCTTCGCGGGGGTGACGTGGGTGTCCAACTCGCTTGGTAGTAGATCCCACGCGTGGATTTCATGCGTGGCACCCGAGCGCGCGGAAGGAGGCCCCGCCCTGTTCGGGGTTACTCACGTCACCCCCGCGCGACCCCATTCGATCGCCCGGGGGAGTGCCAACTCCGTCCGAGGGCAAAGCCGGGGCCTAGCGCGACAGACCGTTGCCGACCGCGACGACCGCGGTCTCGGACCCCAAGCGCTGAGCTAGTTGATTGTTCCCGTGGGGCCTTCTCGCTCAGCCGCCCGTGACGCGACGACGTCCTGAACCGTCCGGCCCACCGCCTCCGCGAAACGCTGCGAGTAGCTCACCACCGACCCGACCGAGCGGTCCTCTTCGAGACGTTCGATCCTCGGCAGCGGATAGAAGCTCGTGACGAGGCCGAGAAGCTCTTCCTCCTGGCGCGCCTCCTGCCGCATCCAGTCCTCGAAGGAGTCGAGCCGAAGTCCGCGGATGACCACACCGGCGGCCGAGACGGAGACCACGAGGCCCCAGATCTTCTCCTTGGGATCGTTGAGGTACAACACCGCCGCGGAACCGTCCTGGAACGCGATCATCGGGGCTTCTTTCTGCGCCTCAGTATCGGCAACTCGCGGGAGCCCTCGTGCGGATCGTAGCGAAGCGAGTCCACGAACTTCCGGAGCGCGGCGAGGCCGCGGCGGAGTTCATCCTGCGAACGCGCGAAGGAGATGCGGATGTAGCCGGGGCAACCGAAGCCCTCGCCCGCCACCACCGCCACCCCGTGCTCATCGAGCAGACGGGCCGCGAAGGTCAGGGCGTCCGGAACCGTCTTCGAAAGCAGCCCGCGGATGTCGGGAAAGGCGTAGAACGCCCCCGCGGGGGCCCGGCACGAGATTCCCGGAATCGCGTTCAGGGCGTCGACCACGAGATCCCTCCGTGATTTGCCCGACGGGCTTCGAATTTTGGATTGGCGGCGTGATCGTCGTCGATGAACCGCGGCTCCTCTGGCTCAAGGACACGAACGGCGACGACAAGGCGGACGTGGT
>JANNJB010000576.1:0-4850 GCA_031405615.1 Vicinamibacteria bacterium
GTCCCTGAAGGCGAGTATCGGCTGACCGGCTTCAATCCAAACAGCAGCTATCACCTCTCGATCCGGGTCGACTATCCGAGCCGGGAGGATCGCGCCATCGCGCGCGCCGAAGGCCGCACCCGTCCCGGCAGCGACATCTTCATTCACGGCAAGGCGGTCTCGATCGGGTGTCTGGCCATCGGCGACGACTCGATCGAGGACCTCTACCTGCTTCTCGCCGATACCGGCCTCGCCAACGCGCGGATTCTGCTCACGCCTTCAGCCACGCCCACCGCACCGGCGAGCGCGCCCGCGTGGCTTGTCGAGCGTTACGAGCGATTGAGGCGCGAAGTGAGCCGCGTGCGGTCCTCCCGCGCACGAACCCGTAGGGGCACGCTGCGCGTGCCCCGAAACACCGCGTGCGCGCACACGGGGCCCCTTTCGGGGCACGCGCAGCGTGCCCCTACTTCATGACCACTGTAGGCAAATGGATCACCGCCCTGCGGGGCGGGAAACTGACTGACCTCAACACCATCCTCGATCAGGCGAAGGCGGTGCAGGGCCGCTCGGCGCCCGAACAACTCGACTGGCTGCGTTCGCTCGCCCGCTACCTTCGGGGCGAAAGAGGGTTCCGCTTCACCCCGGAAGCCCGCACTCATCTCCTCATCCAGCGACTGAACCAGCACCAGGACTGGGCCCAGGCCGCGGGAGCGATCGTGGCCGAGGTTCTCTCCCGCGGTTCGGCGCTTCGGATCTTCGCCGAGGCCGGCCTGCCCTCCTCCTCGTCCTTCGCCAAGGAGCTGCTCGGCCGGCTGGTGCGCTCGTTTCTTCCGCCCATCCTCACCGACCGTTCTCTGTCGGGCGCCCTGCAGCAGGTCTTCGCCAGGTACGGCGACGATGTCTGGCTCGACCGCATACCCGGACACGAACGGGAGGCGCTCCTCGAGTGGCTCCGAAGTTCGATACCCGAAGCGCGGCGCGAAGGACTCCTGCAGGAAGCCGCCGAGGCGATCTGGCTGCTCGGCAATCGGACCACCTCGATCGCCCTGCGCGAGGAGGTGGCGGCGCGTTCCCCCGACGTGGGTCCGCTCTCGAACCACCCCATGATCCTCCTCGAGGATGAAGCTCGCCGCTTCGCCACTTCGGTCGCGGGAGTACCCGACCTCGAGGCCCTCATGAAAGCGACGTGGGCGGCGCGCGGGTTCCTCGACGATGTCCTGGCTCAGGTCGAGCAGCGCGGGGTCAGCGTCGACCTTGTCTTCCAGATCGAGCGCGCTACCTCCTACATCACGCGGATGGAGACCCTCGCTGAAGTGATCGCCACGGTCAGGGCCACGGCGGCCACCCCGAAGACGAGGACGGAGGCGGTCTGGAGCCTCCTCGTGGCCATGGTGCGCGGCGAACTCGAGGATCGCAGGCCGGGGCGTGTGCTCGCACAAAGCGTCCACCTGATCGCGCGCAAGACCGTGGAACGGGCGGGCGAGACCGGTGAAGAGGGAATCGCGCGCAGCAACTCGGACCTCCGCCACGTGCTCGAGGCGGCCATCGGCGGCGGCATGTTCATCGCGGTCACGACGCTCGTGAAGTATCTCGGCCCCAAGGGTCTGGCCCCGTTCTTCGAAGCCCTCTACGGCACCTTCAACTATGGGGGCAGCTTCACCGTGATGCACTTCCTGCATCTCAAGCTCGCCACCAAACTGCCCGCGATGACGGCGTCGGCGCTCTCGAGCCGCCTCTCCATCGCCCCCTCGCCACCCGCGGACGCGGAGTTCGTGCGGACGGCTTCGGCGGTGCTGCGCACACAGTTCGCGGCGGTGGTCGGAAACCTCGTGGGCGTCATCCCCGCCGCCTTGCTGATCGACGCGCTGGCCATGCTGGTGACGCACCATCATGTCCTGTCCGCGGAGAAAGCCGCTTCGGTGATCGGGTCCGTGAACCCCTGGCTGTCCCTCACGATTCCCTTCGCCATGTTCACGGGCGTCATTTTGTGGATCGGCGGCTGGGTCGCAAGCTGGATGGACAACGCGTTTGTGTTCTACAACGTCGCCGGGGCATTGAAGTCCTCGGGCGGCCTCCGCGTGCGCTTCGGCGAAGCCCGCGTGAACGCATTCGCGGACTTCCTGTCGCGCCACGTGGGCGGCGTCGCCACCGCGCTGGTGCTCGGCCTGGGCCTCGCCTTCGCGCCGGAGGTGGGACGGTTCTTCGGACTGCCCCTCGAGGTCCGGCACGTGACCCTCGTGACCGGGACGCTGGCCATGGCCGTGGCCGGCGTCGGACCGGGTTCTCTTTCACTCGAACACTGGACGGGTATGTTGTCCGGCATCGTCGCGATCGGGGTCTGCAACCTCGGAGTGAGCTTCGGCCTGGCTTTCGGAATGGCGGTGCGGGCGCGACGGATCCCCACCAGGAGGGGCGTGGTCCTGCTCGGGCAGACCGCGCTCTCCCTGCTCCGAAAGCCTCTCAGCCTCCTTCGCATCCCGCCTTCCGAGGCCGAGGGCTCTCCACATTGACGTCACCGAATCCTCGCGTGGTGATTCTGGGCGGCGGCTTCGCGGGGCTCTATGCGGCCCGTGCGCTCGGCGGCGCGCCGGTCGCGATCACCCTCATAGACCGGAAGAACCACCACCTCTTCCAGCCGATGCTCTACCAGGTGGCCACCGCGGCGTTGAACCCTGCGGACATCGCAGCACCCATCCGCAGCATCCTCTCGAGGCAGAAGAACTGCCGGGTGCTTCTCGCCGAAGCCCTCCGAATCGACACGAAGACCAACCTCGTCGAGACCAATGCGGAACCGATCCCCTTCGACTACCTGATCGTGGGGACGGGCGCGAGCCACTCCTATTTCGGCCATGACGACTGGGAGCGCACCGCCCCGGGTCTCAAGACGATTGATGACGCCCTCGACATCAGGCGAAGAGTCTTCCTCGCCTACGAGAACGCTGAGCGCGAGAGCGATCCTGAAAAGCGTCGCGCTTTCATGACCTTTGTCGTGATCGGCGCGGGTCCGACCGGCGTCGAAATGGCGGGAGCGCTCGCGGAGATTTCGCGCCGAACCCTCGCCCGTGATTTCCGGGCCATCGATCCGAAGTCGGCTCGGATCATCCTGATCGAGGGGGTGGGCCGGGTGCTTCCCCCCTTCCCGGAGGACCTTTCGGCGGCGGCGCGGGCCCAGCTCGAACGCCTGGGCGTCGACGTCTGGACGGGAACCAAGGTCACGGACATGGACGAAGCGGGCGTCACCCTCGGCGCCGACCGCATTGCCGCACGAACCGTGATCTGGGCGGCGGGCGTGCAGGGATCCGCACTCGCGCGGTCCCTCGGGGCGCCGCTCGATCGCGCCGGGAAAGTCCGCGTGAACCCGGACCTGTCCGTCCCGGGCGCCCCGAATGTCTTCGTGGCGGGAGACCTGGCCTCGATTCAACAGGATGGCGCGGATGTCCCGGGGGTCTGCCCGGCCGCGATGCAGGGCGGGCGGCACGTAGCGCGCAACATCATCAGCCTCGCCACGGGCGGGGCGACTTCGCCGTTCCGATATGTCGACAAGGGCTCGTTCGCGGTCATCGGCCGCGGCGCCGCGGTGGGCGATATGTTCGGCTGGAAGATGTCGGGCCGCCTCGCCTGGCTCGCGTGGCTGGCCATCCACATCACGTTTCTGATCGGCTTTCGCAACCGGCTAATCGTCTTGATTGGATGGGCTTACTCGTACTTCACCCATCGGCGGGGCGCGCGGCTCATCACCGGCCCCTGACCCGCGCCAGTTAAGGGCGGAAAGGGACCGGCTGATAGAGTCCGCCGCGATGGATCAACCCGTTCCCGATGTCTCGGCCGTCAAACCCAAGTCTTACTGGAAGGCGGTCGGGCCGTTCAAGGAAGTATTGCACCGCACGGTGTCGGCCGAGCAGCTCGTGGCTCTCTCGGAGAAGAACCCGGCGATCCACCTCGCCTATGCGGCCCGTCAGTTCGCGATTGTTCTCGTCTGCGGAGTGGTCTTGTACCAGGAGCAGTCCTGGTGGATCGCGGCCCCGCTGATCGTCCTGCAGGGTTTCACGTTCTTCAATATGACCACACTGCTCCACGAGGTGGTGCACAGCGCGGTCTTCCGGAAGCCCTGGCCCGCGGCGGAGCGGGTCCTGGGCCTCCTCTACGCTTCCACCAGCGGTATTTCGGCCTCGCAGTTCACGCGCTGGCACCTCGATCATCACGACAACCTCGGGACCAACGACCTCGACCCCAAGCGCCACTGGCTTTCGCCCAAGCGGAACAAACGGTGGTTCAAGCTCCTCTACTGCACGCCCGCCCTGATGCCGATCTACTTCCGCGCCGCGGCCAGCGAGGTGAGAACCTATCCGGCGGCGCTGCGGGCCCTCATCGCGCGGGAGCGGATGGCGACCATCGTCATTCAGCTTTCGATCGGCGCCGCGCTGTACTACTTCGGCGGCCTCGGCGCGATGTTGCGGGTGTGGTTCCTGCCCTACTTCATCGTCTTCCCCATCGCCTTCACGGTGAACCGTCTCGGCCAGCACTACAACATCGACCCGACCAATCCCCTCAAGTGGTCGACGGTGATGCGGCCTTCGCGGATCTGGGACTTCCTGTTCGTCTACTCGAACTACCACGCGGAGCACCACTACTTCCCGCGCGTGCCGTTCTACAACCTCCGCAAGCTCCACATGATCCTGCGCCCGATGTACGACGAACTCGGGGTCAAGCCCCACACCTACCGCGAGATCCTCTGGCAGTGGTTCGTTCTCAACCGCGCACCGCACACCAACTGGGAACTGCCGGCGACGACCGCCGCGACCTCGGGCACGGAACCGTCCCGCGCGTAGGGTTTCGGGGATCGACGCGGGCGGGGATTCTCGCGGCACGTA
>JANNJB010000577.1:0-4113 GCA_031405615.1 Vicinamibacteria bacterium
GGGAGGTGAAGAGCACGGCCCGCCCGTCGGTCCGGGACTTCGCGATGACCCGATAGAACGACTCGAGTCCATCGGGGTCGAGGGCCGCGGTCGGCTCGTCAAGCAGGAAGAGCGGCGCCGCGGGCAGCAAAGCCACGGCGAGCCCCAGCCTCTGAAGCATCCCGCCGGAATAGGTGGAAACGGCGCGCACCACCGCCCCATTCAGGGAGGCCACGCCAAGAGCGGCGGTGGCGCGCACCGGATCGACGCCGCGGATCTGACGGTGAAAGTTCAGCACTTCCGCCCCGGAGAGCGATTCCTGAAAGGCGACGCGCTGAGGCAGGAAGGAGAGGCAGCGGCGCGCCTCGGGCTCACTCGATGGACGCCCCGGGCTCCCGACCAGAACCACGCCGCGGGTCGGCTTCACAAGACCGGCCGCGGCCTTGAGTGAGGTCGTCTTGCCCGAACCAGTCGGTCCAAGGAGCGCCACCACCTCACCCGGACCTACCTTCAGGTCGAGGCCGGCCACCGCCTGGTGGGTGCCGTAGGTCTTTCCGAAGCCACGGAACTCGATCACTGCAGGCCTCCCGGGCGCTGGCCGAAATGAAAGCCGACAATGGCCATGAGGAGCAGGCCGGCGGAGAGCACGCTGCCCGCCACACTCGCGGGGCCTCCGAGGCGCCTCGCCATGGGCACCGCGGCGAGGAGCGGCGCTCTCACCAACGGCCTCGGATCGGCCACGGAGATCCGGCGCAGCACCGGGAACGTCCGTTCCGCCAGGGCGAGCGCCTCGGCGGCGGGCGTGTCGACGAGCAGATCCGCCGCGATCACATTGCCGCGGAAGTGGTCGAACACACTCGAGAGAGTGAAGGGCCGGTCGCTTTTGCCATCGCCGTCGAGGTCGGGTTCGAAATTCGAGGTGTAGTAGTTCCCGGTGAAGACGGTGTCGGTGCGCGTGCCCACCAGCAGAAGGGGCGTCCGGTTCGACACGAAGGAGTTCGACTCGAACCGATTCAGGGAAACGGAGTCATAAAGAATCACCGCGGCGTCCGAGCCCGCGATCACGTTGCGCCGGAGGATGTTCCGCGAAGAACCTTCCATGAAGAGCCCGCGGGCGTTGTCGGCCAGGAGGTTGTCCTCGGCGAGGACATCGTCGCAGGCCTTGAGCAGCAGGCCGACCGAGGCGAAACCGCGGTTGCGGATGAACTGGTTCCGCCGGAAGACGATCCGTTTGGAGTACATGAGGGCGGCGCCGGCCGCCCCGTTCTCGAAGACGTTGTCCTCGAACAGATTGTCGTCCGAGAACATGTAGTGGAGGCCATAACGGATGTCGCTCGCCCGGTTCCCGCGAATCACGCCCGAGGTGGACGACTGGACGTAGAAGCCGTCGCGGACATCGTGAATAAAGTTCCGTTCGAGCCGGAAGTGGTGCGAGTTCCAGAGGTGAATGCCGGAGCCCTTTTCCCCGGGGTCGCGCCCCGGAATGCCGATGACCTCGGTGTCCTCCACCACGGCCTGGTCCGATTCGCGCAGGTAGATCCCGAAGAGTGAATTACGGATCCGGCACCCTCGGATCGTCACCCCGGGCGCCGCCACGTGAATCCCCGAAGAATCGCGGCCGAGGTCGCCGCCGCCTTGACCGTCAATGGTAAGTCCCTCGAGGGTGACGCGCGGCGCGCGAACGCGGATGACGCTTCCGTGTCCCGATCCGAGCAGCAGAACCTCTCCTTCGCCACGCAGCGTGATGGAGCGATCGAGGAAGAGGTCTCCCCGATAAGTGCCGGCGGAAACCACGACGACCGAACCCGGGGCAGCGCGGTCCACCAAGGCCTGCAACGGCGAGCGATCGGCCGGGACCGGACGGCCTTCCACCTGACCCGGCGCCACCGCGCCATCATCGACCGCGGGCTGAAGCCCCGCGCCCCCTAACCCAAGCAGCATGGCCATCGCCGTGGCCCCGATCAGCATGAGCGGCTCAAGCGGAAGGTGACCGGCGCGCGGCACGCGCCGCCATGAAAAAGGCGACCAGAAGCAGGAACGCCGAGGCGCCGAGGGCATAGGACCCAAGTGCCGGATAGTTGTAGACCTCGAAGTTGGCGAGCTGCTTGTACCCGTACATGGGCGGCATGAAGGGCTCCACCTTGACCGCCGCCGTGGGCGCGAGGTTGTGACCGTAGCTCCACATCTTGTAGCCGAACGACCAGAGCGCGAAGGCCCCGAAGTACATGAAGAGAACCATGGAATCCACGAGGTGACTCATCTTGCCGAGCACGACAGTGCGCGCGAAGAGGAGCGCGAAGGCGCCGATGACGAAGGGCATCCACTTGAACTCGCCGAAATCCTCCGAGACGAGGTCCTTCATGCCGATGTAGTGATTGAGGACGTTGATCTCCTTGATGTCCTGCCCGTTATTCCCGCCCATGAGCTTGTAGCTGAAGATCTGGAGCCGCAAGCCGTCCGGATACTGCGGTGCGAACATCGTCATGGTGTAGAGCGGCGACGTGAAGGTGGGGATGAGCGCGAGGGCGGCCGCAAGGACCATCACTCGGGGACCGAGACCTAAGGGCGCGTCGAGGAAGGCATTGGCACGTTTGAGAAGGTCACGCATGCGGAACTTCCTTTCAGAAAGGGCCGTGGTCCAAGTGAGGGTGGACCACGGCCCCAGCACGCCAGGAGCTGCGGTTCGCTAGGACGAACCTCAGCGCACGATGAAGTAGCCCTGCATCTCCTGATGCAGTGCCGAGCAGAAGTTGGTGCAATAGAACGGAAACACACCCGACTTCTTGGCTTTGAACGTGACCGTCTTGGTCTCGCCCGGATCCACGACGATGTTGATGTTGTAGTCGAGCAATCCGAAACCGTGGAGTTCGTCCGTGGTCTGTTCGATGTTCGTGATCGCGATCGTCACCTCGTCTCCGGCCTTCACTTCGAAATCGGTCGGAGTCAAGGTCGAGCGGACCGCCACCATCTTGACCAGAACCTTGTTGCCGTTCCGGGTGACACCCGCGTCCTTGACGTCCCAAATGGCGTGGGGATGCTTGTTCTCTTCCTTCGGGTAAACCTCAATGGGCTTGAGCTTGTCGGCCTTGATCATCTGGGCGTAGTGAGGCTCGGGCTCGGTGAACGCATCGGAGAGGAGCTTCATCTTCTCTTCACTGATGTCCAGCAACTGCAAAGACTCGGGCTGGCTCGGCCCCACCGAGAGGTGACGTCCATGGGAGAGTTTGTTGAGGCCCACCAGGTACTTGCCGTCCGGGCTCACGGTGTCGCCTTCCGCCGAGGTCAGGTGACCGATGGAGTAGGACATGGGGGCCTTGTCGACAACTTCCCAGGTTCCGAGCTTCCACTTGGCGACCGCGCTGTCGACGAAGAGGGAGGTGTAGGCCCAGTTGTCGGGCCCGAACTGGGTGTGCAGGGGACCGAGGCCCACCGCGACTTCCGCATCCTTGATGTCCTCGTACTTCAGCACCGGGATGCCGTCCTCCTCGCCGGTGAAATTCTTGTTCTTGATCGCGGTCTGAATCTTCTCCATGTTGAAGACGGTGGTGACGCCCTGGAGCTTGCCGGAGCCCACGATCCAGTTGCCGTCGGGAGCGACGTCAACACCGTGAGGCGACTTGCCGCAGGGCAGGAAGAACACCAGGCCCGGGATTTCCTTGGGATCGAGGACCTTGACTCCGCCGATCATGGTGCCCTTGCCTTCCGCCGCCGACTTCTCCGCGAGCTTCCAGTCGATCATGGCGATGTAGTCGCGGTCCTTCTGGGTCGAGGTGACCTCGAGTTTGCCCGTGGCCCTCTCGGTGTTGTACGAGGTGAAGAACACGTATCCGTCGGACGCCTTCTTGCCGGCATCGCCCAGGTCGTAGTTGAAGGGCGGCATCAGAACCTGCCACCCGAAGCTCATCTCCCCCGACTTCGGGTCGATCTTGATCCCGGTGATGACACCCTTGTAGTCGGTCGCGTACTTGTCGACCCCCGCCACCGTCCCCTTCGGGATCGGAATCGAGAACCGCGATGCCACCACCGAGTACTCGCTGTTGGGAGTAACGAACGCCGAGGCATGGTTCCCGGAGACGTTGGGAATCGGTCCGATGATCTGCTTGGTCTTGAAGTCGCGCAGGTCGATGCGGGCCA
>JANNJB010000578.1:0-2523 GCA_031405615.1 Vicinamibacteria bacterium
GGCATGATCAACAAACTCTCGAACGAGCTGCTCGACGCGTCCAACCTTCGTGGCGGCGCCATGAAGAAGAAGGACGACGTCCACAAGATGGCGGAGGCCAACAAGGCCTTCGCGCACTACCGCTGGTAAGCGGTTCTCCCTTCATCTCCCTAATCCAACAAAGACGCCTGAAATCCAACAAGGACGCCTGAGAAAACAACGTGGCTGCTCGCACAACCTCTCTCGGAAAGACCCGCAACATAGGGATTGACGCGCATAACGACGCCGGCAAGACCACGACGACTGAGCGCAATCTTTTCTACACCGGCGTCAACTACAAGATCGGCGAAGTCCACGACGGCACCGCCACCATGGACTGGATGGAGCAGGAGCAGGAGCGCGGGATCACCATCACCTCCGCGGCCACCACGTGTTTCTGGAAAGAGCACCGGATCAACATCATCGACACTCCGGGCCACGTCGACTTCACCGCCGAAGTCGAACGTTCCCTCCGCGTTCTCGATGGCGCGGTCGCGGTTTTTGACGCGGTGTCCGGTGTGCAGCCCCAGTCCGAAACGGTCTGGCGGCAGGCCGACAAGTACAACGTCCCCCGCATCGCCTTCATCAACAAGATGGACCGCGTGGGCGCTGATTTTCAGCGCTGCATCGACATGATGATCGACCGCCTCTCGGCCAAGACCCCGGTGGCGATCCAGCTGCCCATCGGCGCGGAAGACAAGTTCATCGGTGTGATCGACCTCGTCGCGATGAAGGCGTACCGCTACGTCGACGAGACGATGGGCGCCGAGTACATGACGGAAGAGATCCCCGCCGACATGCTCGACGAGGCCAAGCTCTCGCGTGACCACCTCATCGAGAAGGTCGCGGAAGTTGACGATCACCTCACCAACAAGTTCTTAAACGGCGAAGAGATCACGACCGAGGAGCTGACGGCGGGCATCCGCCGGGCCACCATTGCGCTGAAACTCTTCCCCGTGGTTTGCGGCACCGCGTTCAAGAACAAAGGCGTCCAGCCCATGCTCGACGCGGTCATCGCCTACCTGCCCTCGCCCCTCGACATCCCCCCGACCGTGGCCATCGATCCCGACTCGCGGCAGCCGGTAGAGCGCGCCTGCGATGACAACGCCCCGTTCGCGGGCCTTGTCTTCAAGATCATGACCGACCCCTTTGTCGGCCAGCTCGCGTTCATCCGCGTGTACTCGGGTCAGATGAAGGCGGGCGACACTCTCTTAAACGCCACCAAGGGCACGCGCGAGCGCATCGGCCGCCTGGTCAAGATGCACGCGAACAAACGTGAAGAGATCAAGGAGATCTACGCCGGCGACATCGCCGCGGCGATCGGCCTCAAGAACGTGGCCACGGGGGATACCATCTGCGACGGCGACAAGCCTGTCCTTCTGGAAGCCATCGTGTTCCCGGCTCCGGTCATCTCCCTGGCCGTCGAGCCCAAGACCAAGACCGACCAGGAGAAGATGGGCGTCGGACTCGGCAAGCTCATGCAGGAAGACCCGACCTTCAAGGTCGAGAGCGATCCCGAGACCAACCAGACCAAGATCTCCGGGATGGGCGAGCTTCATCTCGAGATCATCGTCGACCGCCTGAAGCGCGAGTTCGGCGTCAAAGCGAACGTGGGCAAGCCTCAGGTCGCCTATCGCGAGACCATCCGCAAGAAGGCGCTGGCCGAAGGCAAGTGGATCAAGCAGAGCGGCGGCAAGGGCCAGTATGGGCACTGCAAGATCGAATGCGCACCGGCTCCCGGGCAGGGCTTTGTTTTCGAGAACGACCTGACCGGTGGATCGATTCCGAAGGAATTCATCAAGCCGATCGAAATGGGCATCAAGGAAGCGCTCGAACGCGGCGTCCTGGCCGGCTTTCCCATGGTGGACGTCCATGTTCGGCTCTATGACGGCAGCTATCACGACGTCGACTCCAGCGAAATGGCGTTCAAGCTGGCGGGCTCCCTCGCCATTCAAAATGGCGCGCGCAAGGCCGACCCGGTCATTCTCGAGCCCATCATGAAGGTCGAAGTCACCACACCCGACGAGTACACGGGCGTGGTCTCGGGCGACCTCTCATCCCGTCGCGGCCAGTTGCAGGGCAACGAGTCCCGCGGCGGCACCAACATCATCAACGCGATGGTTCCGCTTTCCAACATGTTCGGCTATTCGACGGACCTGCGGTCGCGCACGCAGGGCCGCGCGACGTACAGCATGCACTTCGAGAAGTACGAAGAAGCGCCCAAAAACGTCGCGGAAGAAGTCGTGGCCAAGTCATCCGGCAAGGCCCAGCGCACCACCTAAGCCCGCAGATACCCCAGAACTTTTCACTTTTTTCAGTAAGCAACCTCAAAGAGATCCTCAGGAGCAATACCCATGGCTAAGGAAAAATTTGATCGCAGCAAGCCGCACGTCAACATCGGGACGATCGGCCACGTCGATCACGGCAAGACCAGCTTGACGCTGATCGAGAGATTAATGTTCAGGTTTCTAAAACCTTCATGCGTGATACTCACTATTCAGTTTA
>JANNJB010000579.1:0-3823 GCA_031405615.1 Vicinamibacteria bacterium
GCAGGCCCTGCGACAACACACGCGCCTTGAGACTCCAGGGCGTTTCGCCAAGGGCGATGCGGATGCCGAGTTCGCGGGTTCTCTGGCTGACCGAATAGGCGAGCGCTGAATACAGCCCGAGGCCGGCCAGCGCCACCGAGACCATTCCGAACACCGACATCAGCGCGGCCGCGAGCCGGGTCGGCGCGAGCGCTTCGGCCATGATGTCGTCCATCGAACGCACGTCCTGGATCGCGATGCGCGGGCTGAGGTCGAGCAGGGTTTGGCGGAGGGCGGCGGCGAGATCCTCGGGCGGCGTACTGGAGCGAATGAGCAGGCTCGCCCGAAGGCGCGCGTTGATATCGGCCTCGTAGATCTGAGGCATGGGCGATCCCTTGATTCCCTGCAGGCTCAGCGGCGCGACCACACCGACGATTTCGGCGAAGGCGCTCGGGCCCTCGGGTTCGATCTGAAGGCGCTGGCCCACCGCGGACCTTCCGGGGAAGGCGCGACGCGCGAGGACCGTGTCGACGATGACCCGGCGCGGGGCGCCCTCGGCATCGATGTCGCCCTCATCGAACTCACGGCCTTCGAGGAATGTTGCCCCCATCGCGCGAAAGAAGCCTGGAGAAATCCGGCGATAGTCCGCGGTGGCCGACTCCCAGTTCCGCGCGGTCTCTTCGTCGTAGGCGAAGGTCTGAAGCGGCCCGGCCCCGGCGAGAGGAAGCAGGCTCACCGCACCCATCGCGGTGACGCCGGGCAGGGCCAGGACGCGCTCTTCGAGCTGGCGGTAGAACTCCCGCACCGCTTTTGCGTCGGGGTGGTCGGGTCTGGGAAGAGCCACGCGCAGCGTGAGCAGGCCTCGCGGCTCGAAGCCGGGGCTCACGTCGACCAGCGC
Source organism: Vicinamibacteria bacterium (assembly GCA_031405615.1). Classification (GTDB taxonomy): domain Bacteria; phylum Acidobacteriota; class Vicinamibacteria; order Fen-336; family JAGNNV01; genus JAGNNV01. The sequence goes on from JANNJB010000579.1 coordinate 878, forward strand.
CCGGAAACTCTGGATCATCAGGCCGGTGCCGACGACCACGGTCACGGCCAACGCCACCTGACCGATCACAAGCCTGTCTTGAAGCCGTCGACGGTGAGTTCCGGAGGTGCGCAGGTCGGACGCGGGACCGGGCGAGGCCACCGCACCCGCGGCGCGGAGTCCGGGAACGATCGCGGAGAGAAAGGTCGCGAGCACCGTCATGGCGACGGCGAAGGCAAGAACCGGTAGATCGAGGCGCACCGACTCGATCCGCGGAATCGCGGCCGCCTGCATGGAGCGGATCACCTGCAGGCTCCACTGCGCGATCATCACCCCGATGAACGCGCCGGCGGCGGCGATCACCAGACCCTCGGCGATCACGGAGCGCGCGAGCTGCATCTTCGAGGCGCCGAGCGCCGCCCGCATCCTGAACTCGGCCTCTCGGCTGAAGCCACGCGCGAGGAGGAGGCGGGCCACGTTGGCGCACGCGATGAGCAGCACGAAGCCCACCGCGCCCATCAAGAGCCAAAGTCCTCCCCTCACGTTCTTCAGCACATCGCGATCCAGAGGCACCAGTCCCACCCGCAGATCTCCAGCTTCGAACTCGGGCACCTCGCGCCGCAGGTCCGTGCCCATCGCGACCATCTCTTTCTCCGCATCGGCCAGGGGAACGCCCTCTCGAATCCGGCCGAGCGCCGTCCACGCGGTCCAGTTGCGCGGCGGCAGTCTCGCGAAATCGACCCGAGCGGGCCTCCAGAGTTGAGGGCGCTTCACGAAGAACGCCTCCGCGGGCAGATACAGCTCGAAACGCTTCGGCACGATGCCCACTACCTCGTGGGGTAAGCCGTCGAGATGAACGAGACGCCCGATCACTCCGGGATCACCTCCAAAATGCCTCTGCCAGAGGTCGTGGTCGAGCCACACGACCCGCGCGCCATAAGGCACATCCTCAGACGCTGTGAAATGACGGCCGAGCGCCGGTTCGACGCCGAGAAACGGAAAGAAGTTGTGGGCGACGTTCCCCACCCGGACCAGTTCCCTGTCCTCCTTCGCCTGGAACAACGTCTCGAAGCCGCCGATCAGCGTGAAGTCTTCAAAGAGTTTGTTGCGGGCCTTGTAGTCGCGGTAGTCCATCGGATGCAGCGCGGGAAGGGACTGGCCTTTCCCGAACGTATGCCAGACCACCGCGATGCGCTCGGCGTCGCGATACGGGAGCGGACGGAGCAAGGCTCCGTGAATCACGCTGAAGACCGCGATGTTGATGCCGATGCCGAGGGCCAGGCTCAACACCGCGACGAGCAGAAGGCCGGGACGATTCGCGAGCATCCGCGCGGCAACCGCGATCTCGCGCATCATCGGCGAAACACCCATCGTGCGCGAGGCTAAACGAAGAATGCGTGTCGGCGGCGATTCAAGAAAGTGAACCGAAGATCGCACCCTTATGATGCCGCCCCATGCTGACACTTGCCCTTCTCGCCCTGCTCGCCGCAGGTTCGCCCGAACTCTCACCCGGCACGGTCTACGACCCGGCCATTCCCACCATCAAGAAGGTGCTCGGCTACGACCACGGCGAAGAGATTTCGACCGGCGAGGGTTTTCTCACCTACTTGAAAGCGCTGGAAGCCGCGTCCGGCGGGCGGGCGAAGGTGATCGAGTACGCGCGATCGTGGGAGGGCCGGCCCCTGGTCGTCATGATCGTGGGTTCGGCGGAGCGGATCAGGTCGCTCGATGCGATCAAGGCCGACATGAAAAAACTCGCCGATCCCCGTGGCCTTGCCGCGGCGGACATCGAGTCGATCGTCCATCGCGTCCCGGTGATCACGTGGCTCATCCACGGCGTGCACGGCAACGAGATCTCTTCGGGCGACGCGGCGATAGCCGAGGCCTATCACTTGCTCGCGGCGAAGAACGACCCGGGCGTCGACACCATCCTGCGCGAGTCGCTGGTGATGATCGATCCCATGCAGAACCCCGACGGCCGCGCGCGTTTCAACTTCCAGAACCTCCAGGGCCGCGCCGCGATTCCCGACTCCGAACCGCTCTCCGCCGAACACGACGAACCGTGGCCGGGCGGGCGCTCGAACCACTACCTCTTCGACCTCAACCGCGACTGGCTCGCCATCACTCAGCCCGAAAGCGCCGGGCGCATCAAGCTGTTCCTCGAGTTCTTCCCGCAGGTGACCGTGGACCTCCACGAGATGGGCGGCGACTCGACGTACTACTTCCCGCCTGCGGCCGCGCCGAAGAATCCGTTTCGCACCGCGACGCAGTCGGTCTGGCTCGAGAAGTTCGGTCGCAACAACGCGGCGAAGTTCGACGAGCGCGGTTTCGCGTATTTCATTCGCGAGGTCTTCGATTCCTTCTACCCCGGCTACGGCGCTTCGTGGCCGATGGCCCAGGGCTCGATCGCGAAGACGTTCGAGCAGGCCTCGTCGCGTGGACTGATCTACAGGCGCGTGGACGACACGGACCTCACGTACAAGACGGGTGTGGTCCAGCACTTCACCGCGGCGATCCAGACCGCGCTCACCGCGGCGGAGAATCGTAAGGCGGTGGTCGCCGACTTCGCGGCGTTCCGCAAATCGGCGATCGATGAAGGCGGCTCCAAGGAGTACGTCCTCGTCCCGGGCGCCGATCCTTCGCGCGCACGACGCCTGGCGAGCCTCCTCGTGGCTCAGGGTGTTGAAGTCTTCCGGGCCGACGAGGCCGCGACCGCACCCGGGGCAGCCGCGGTCAAGAGCCAGGCCGCGAAGTCGTCCGCTTCGTACCCCGCGGGCGCTTACATCATCCCTCTCGCCCAGCCAACCTCGCGCCTGATCAAGAATCTCCTCGACCGCGACGTGGCGATGGATCCGGACTTCCTGACTCACGGGGCAGGTCGACGCGGTCGTGGGCGAGGGGAGCAACACGCCGATCCTGCTCTCCAAAGCCCAGGATGCGCTTCGCGAGAGCGAGGCTCGCTATCGC
>JANNJB010000580.1:0-4774 GCA_031405615.1 Vicinamibacteria bacterium
GCGCGGGCGCCAGGCCGGCATGGCCACGAGCCCCGAGGGCCAGTACATCGGCGCGATGCTGTGGGGCGCCCTCACCACTCTCGAAACGCCGAACGCAGACAAGCTCAAGGAGTACACCGCCACCGCTCTCTTCGTGACGCCCGACACCGGGAAGTCCCAGCTCGCTCCGGCCAAAGCACCCGCGCGTTCGGTGATTCCCAAACGGGTGGGCGGCCCTTCGCCGATCAAACACGTCTTCTACGTCATCCGTGAGAATCGGACCTACGATCAGGTCCTGGGCGACCTGCCCCAGGGAAACGGGGATCCGTCCCTTACGATCTTCGGCGAAGACATCACGCCAAACGCGCACGCCTTGGCCCGGCAATTCGTTCTGCTCGACAACTTCTTCGTGGACGCCGAGGTGAGCTACGACGGCCATGCGTTTTCGACCGGCGCCTGGGCGACCGACGCGGTCGAGAAGATCTGGCCCATGAACTACGGCCGCCGGGAGGCCCGGTATCTCTCGGAAGGCGGCGGGGTGATGAGGAATCAGTACGGAAACCTCGCCGCCGGACCACGCGGCTACATCTGGGATGCCGCCGCGCGCAAGGGAGTCTCCTACCGCAGTTACGGAGAGTTCTCGATTCCGGGCGAGGAGATCCGCTGGGATGAAGGCATGAAGCCTCCCTACACCGGCTCAGTCCCCGGACTGAAGGACCACGTCCATCCGACCTACCCGCCCTACAACCTATCCATCCCCGACAACCAGCGCATCGACGTGTGGCTCGAAGAGTTCCGGGAGTTCGAGAAGAACGGAAAACTGCCGCGCCTCAACATCCTGAGGCTTGGAAACGATCACACCGCAGGGGCCCGCCCGGGCGCCTGGACGCCGCGCGCGATGGTCGCGGAGAACGATCACGCCCTCGGACGTCTCGTGGAGGCGATCTCGGCCAGCCGGTTCTGGAAAGAGAGCGCGATTTTTGTCCTCGAGGATGACGCTCAGAACGGCTCCGATCATGTCGATGCGCATCGCTCCATTGGTTTCGTGATCAGTCCCTACACCCAGCGCAAGGGTGTGGTCGACAGCACTCTTTACACGACCTCCGGTTTCCTCCGAACCATGGAGCTCATCCTCGGCCTCGAGCCGTTGTCTCAGTACGACGCGGCGGCCACACCGCTCTACAACGCCTTCTCACTGACGCCGGTCCTCCAGCCCTTCAAGGCCCTGCCGCCGCGCATCGACGTCAATGAGAAGAACGACCCGCGCGCCTACGGGGCGTAGGAGTCTTTGGAAATGAACCTGGCCGAAGCCGACCGCGCGCCGGACCTTTTGCTGAACGAGATCGTCTGGCGCTCCGTGCGCGGCCCCAATTCGAAGATGCCCCCTCCGGTGCGCGCGGCCTGGCTCAAGCGCGAGGTGGAGGAGGAGAAAGAACCATGATGTCTCTTGCCCGATCCACGTTCGCCTCTTTCCTCGCCCTGGCGTCGATAGCATCCGCCGCGCAGCCAAACGCTTCCCCCGCATTGAAGCCGACCCTCGCGCTCGTCGGAGGTCAGGTGATCGATGGCTATGAAGGCCCGCCGATTCGGGACGGCGTGGTCCTGATCGCGGGCGAGCGCATCGTCGCGGTCGGGCCGCGGTCGGAGGTGAACGTGCCCCCGGGTACGCCCGTCATCAACACCGAAGGCATGAGCGTTCTTCCCGGTCTCATGGACATGCATGTCCACCTGATGATCGTCGGCCATGCCGACTACGAGCACTGGGACAAGACGTACATGAGCCGTTTCCGGGACGAGATCATGCCGGTCGCGGCGAAGCAGCTTCTGATGGCCGGCGTCACCACGGTGCGTGAGCTGGGCGCGCCGCTCGAGGACATCCTGGAGGTGAAACGCCGGATCGAGAAGGGCGTGATTCCCGGTCCCCGCCTCTTCGTCTCGGGTCCCTTCATCCAGAAGGCTCCCTACTTCGAGTACGAGAAGTTCGTCCGCTGGGGCGTCGATGGTCCGGACGACGCTCGGGCCAAGGTGCAGAAGCTGGTCGACGCGGGCGTCGACTTCATCAAACTCATCGACCAGGACCAGATGACCGAGGCCGAGGTCGCCGCGGTGGTCGAGACCGCGCACAAGGCTGGCAAGCCGGTGGTGGCGCATGCCCATCGCCAGGACGAGATCCGGATCGGGCTCAAGCACAAGGTCGACGGTTTCGAGCACACGGGGCTCGCCACCGAACCCGAATATCCCCAGGACATCATCGATGGTCTCAAGAAGCGCAACCAGACGCTGTTCTGGTGCCCGACGGTTTCGCCGCTCTACCTGGCCAACTACACCGCGCAGGTCTTCCCCGAGCGTCTCGACGACCCGCTCTGGCAGGAAGGCCTGCCGAAGGACATCGTCAAGGACATCCGCGACTCCCTCAAGAACATCACCCACCTCGACTACTTCACCCTGACTTTCAGGCGCATCCCGACGCTGCAGAGGAAGTTTCAGCAGCTCCGCGAAACCGGCGTCACATTGATGGTTGGCACGGACAGCGGGATCCCCGCGAACTTCCACTCCGATTCCACCTGGCGCGAACTCGATACCTGGGTGAAGTTCGGCATGACCCCGATGCAGGCGATTGGCGCCGCCACCCGCTGGCCCGCCCGCTTTCTGAAGCAGGAGAAGAATCTCGGCACATTGGCTGCCGGACGTATGGCCGATGTCATCGCCGTGCGTGGTGATGTGCTTTCAAACGTCACGCTTCTGCAGAATGTGCCGATCGTGATCAAGGGCGGCGTTCGCGTGAAGTGATGGGGGCCCTGGCCGCGGCCCTGAGTGCTCTCGCCCTCGTGGACCCGCGGCTGCGTTCCCTCGTTCTCGCAGGAGTTGGTCTCGCCCTCCTCTCGCTGGTCCGAAGCCGCGAACGCGTCTACCTGCCGATGTTGGCGCTGGGCCTCGCCGTTCCCATGGGTCTGGGCTTCTCGGTCGGCGCAGATTCTCTGAATTACTTCGCCTACACCTCTTCGATTCTGGCCGACCGGGATCTCGACCTGGCGAATCAGTGGGAGACCCTCGGCTTCGAGACGACGACCCGCACCGCCACGGGACTGGTTCCAAACGCCATGTCGGTCGGCCCGGGGCTGATCTGGCTGCCTGCGGTCGCGCTCACGCATCTCTGGCTGAGCATGACCGCGGGCCCCTCGCATCCCTTGCTCCTGGCGGGTCCTTACTACGCGGCGGCCGCCGGCACGACCATCGCGATCCTGCTCGGGAGCGCCCTTCTTCTCTCGCGGACTCTGTCCTCACGGTTCGGCCGCACCGAATCTCGAACCGCGGTGGCCGCGGTGATCCTCGCATCGCCGATCCTCTACTACGCGGCGGTCCAGCCGCTCATGTCTCACGGCCTGACCTTCGCCTTTTCGGCCATGTTGCTTGCCCTCACGCTGCGCGCGGAACAGGAGCGCACGTCACGCGCCTGGGCCCTGGCCGGAGCGAGTCTTGGCCTGGCCATGCTCTGTCGCGCGCAGGCGGCTCCGCTTGCTCTCCTGCTGGCGGCGGGGCTGTGGCGATCTCGCGCCCGCTGGAAGGACGGCCTTGCGGCCGCGACCGCAGCGATGCTGGCTTTCGGATCACAACTCGTCGTCTGGAGAGTGCTCTACGGATCGTTCGTGATCATTCCCCAGGGAGACCATTTCATCGATTGGACCGGGAGACGCGCACTGGACGTCCTCATCTCTGCGGATCGCGGCCTCTTCAACTGGCATCCCGTGCTTCTGCTCGGTCTCGTCGGTCTGGTCTTCTGCACCCGCGAGCTCGGGGCCTATGCAGCGGCGGGGCTCCTGGTCTTCGCCTTCAGCGCGTTTTTGAACGGGAGCGTCATGGACTGGAATGCTTCGGCGGCCTTCGGGGCCCGTCGTTTCGACGTGGTCCTGCCGCTGCTGGCCCTCGGTCTGGCCGGTCTGCTCGCGTGGGCGCGCCTGGTCCTTGCGAGAAGGCCGCTGTTACTTCCGGTGCTGGGCCTCGCCGGGGCGGTGTTGTGGAACATCTCGCTCATCGACATCCTCAAGGGCAGACCCGCTTCGGCGATGCCCCTCGACGATCTCGCCGCCCGACAGGTCCAGCAGGCGCGTCGGGTGGTGGAGGGAGTTTTCGGTCCGAGCGCGCACGATGTGGTCTACCGTGCCTTCGTCGGACTGGCCACGTACCACAACTATCGACCCGGCGGCGATTTCGACCTCGCGACCCTCGAGCCCCGCTTCGTGCGCGGAGGCTGGTCAGAAGTAACGGCCTGGGACGACGGAAGCCTTTTCCGCTACCTCCTCCATCCGCAAGGCTGCATTGTGATTCCCCTCGACGATCCTTTCGACCTGCGCGGCTTCGTGCTGGCCCGCTCGCCCGCGCGGATTCGCGATCAGCAGCTGACGCTGGTCCTGAACGGACGTGTCCTCACCGAAGCGCCCCTGCCCCCTGTGTGGACGGAAGTGCCATTCAACGCGCCGCGCCGCCTGTGGGTTGCCGGCGAGAACGAGTTCTGCCTGCGGGCGAGACACAAGCGTCCGGGCGATGAGGGTGAGGATCTCGCCTACGCGGCCGCCGTCATCAAGGTGCAGCTGCCGTGACCGCTTTCGTTCGGCCTCGTTTCCGCGCGCGCCGCTCCTGGCGACCGAGGACCAGGGCGGCGGCTAAGGCAGCTCGCGGATCGACCACGCCGAAGCCTTGCTGCTCAGGCCGTAGCTCGCTGACGCGACGGGCCGTTCCGGCGAGCAAGCCCTTGATCTCGAGCGGCTTCAGACCCGGATGGGCCTCGATCATCTGC
>JANNJB010000581.1:0-5150 GCA_031405615.1 Vicinamibacteria bacterium
GAACCGGTTCGGAACAAGCTTCTCCAGGGCATTGGCCACCGCGCGGCCGGTCGCCTCATGAAAGGTTTCTCCGAAATCACCGTGGTTCACGATCTCGGAGAAACCTTTTATGAGGCGACCGGCCGCGCGGTGGCCAATGCCCTGGAGAAGCTTGTTCCGAACCGGTTCAGTAGACTCGGGCTTCGAAAGCGGGCGGAATCGTTCGCCCGGGCGACGTTCGAAGAGCGGTTCCGGGCGGTCGTCGAAAGCACGACACGGGCTGGCGCCTAGGGGAACGCGCGAGCACAAGACTGCGAAGGACAAAGAGCGTTTGCGAAAGCGAAAACAAAGACTCACCGAGAGCTTCCTCGCCGTCGACCTTTTGGCGGTGGCTCTCGCGTGGATGGCCGCTTACTACGTCCGTTTCCACTCGAGCCTGATCACCTCTGCCTTCCCGCCCTACAAGGGCATCCCCGCGGCCCGCGACTACGTGGAACTGCTGCCCCTGCTGCTGCTCGTGTCGGGCGTCGTCTTCGCGGTGCAGGGCCTCTACCGCCTGCGGCGGCCGGTGGGTGTGGTGGACGATTCCCTGCGCACTGTCGCGGCCTTCATCGTCGCGGCGGTCCTCTCCCTCGGCGTCACCCTCTACATCCGCATCTACTTCCGTTACGCGCCCGAAGTGGCTGCCAGTGCTGAATACTCGCAGGCCGTGTTCCTCCTCTTCGTGATCTTCGGCGCGCCCCTGATGATGGCGGGCCGACGCCTCCTGCTCGCCGCTTTCGAACGGTCCTGGGCGCGGGGCGAAAACGCCGTGCGCATTCTCGTGGCCGGCGCGTCGGAACTGGGCCAGACCGTGGCGCGCCGGCTGGCCGCCCAGCATCGGCTCGGCTTCACCGTGGTGGGTTTCCTCTCGGACGCGGATGCGGTGGGAAGCGAGCTTCAAGGAAGGCCGGTTCTGGGAACCCTCGCGGACGCGAACACCGTGATCGACCAGAAGGCGATCGACGTGGTGTACGTAGCCCTGCCCGTGGACCGCCACGCTGCGCTGGTCAACCTCGTCAAGAACCTCAACAATCAGTTCGTCGACGTGCGCATCGTTCCCGACCTTCTTCAGTGCCTGACCCTGCGCGCCGGAATCGAGGACCTCGACGGCATCCCGATCGTGGCGGTCAACGAGACCCCGCTGCGGGGTCTGCCCGCGCTTCTGAAGCGTGCGATCGATGTGGCGGGGGGAACGATCGGTCTGCTCATTCTGTCGATCCCCCTCGCCGCGATCGCGGTGGCCATCAAGCTCAAAGGCGGGCCGGGCCCCGTCCTCTACACCCAGGATCGCGTCACCCTCGACGGCCGGCACTTCGCGGTGTTCAAGTTCCGCACCATGCGCAACGATGCCGAGGCCGCAAGCGGCCCGGTGTGGGCGACCGAGCAGGATCCAAGGCGCACCGCCCTTGGCGTCTTCCTCCGGAAGTACAACCTCGACGAGTTCCCTCAGCTCATCAATGTGGTGCGGGGCGACATGAGCCTGGTGGGTCCAAGGCCCGAACGCCCACACTTCGTCGAGCAGTTCAAGGACCAGATCCCGAACTACATGCTCCGCCACCGCGTCCCGAGCGGCCTCACCGGCTGGGCTCAGGTCCACGGCTGGCGGGGAAACTCCAGCCTCGAGAAGCGGATCGAGTTCGACCTCTACTACATCGAGAACTGGTCGCTCTATCTCGACCTCAAGATCCTCGTCCTCACCCTGTTCCGCGGTTTCGGGCAGACTCACGCTTACTGATTCCCGCACGAAAGAAACACCCCTCATGCCACGAACCCTGGTCACCGGCGGCGCCGGCTTCATCGGATCCCACCTGTGCGAGTACCTGCTCGACAAGGGCCACTCCGTGATCGCGATGGACAACCTGCTCACCGGCGACATCGCGAACATCGAGCGGCTCATCGGGCGCGATTTCGTCTTCGTGAAGCACGACGTCACGAACTACATCGCCCTTGAAGGCGACGTCGACTACATCTTTCATTTCGCGTCGCCCGCCTCGCCGATCGACTACCTCAAGCTGCCCATCCAGACCCTCAAGGTGGGCAGCCTCGGCACCCACAACGTGCTCGGCGTCGCCAAGGCCAAGAAAGCGCGGATCCTGCTCGCCTCGACCTCGGAGGTCTATGGCGATCCCCTCGTGCATCCGCAGCGCGAGGACTACTGGGGCAACGTGAACCCGATCGGACCGCGTGGCGTGTACGACGAAGCGAAGCGCTTCTCCGAGGCAATGGTCATGGCCTATCACCGCTTCCACGGCGTCGAGACGCGGATCGTGCGCATCTTCAACACCTACGGTCCGAGAATGCGGGTGATGGACGGCCGGGCGATCCCTGCCTTCATGAGCCAGGCGCTGCGCAACGAGGACGTGACCGTCTTCGGCGACGGCCAGCAGACCCGGAGCTTGTGTTTCGCGTCGGACCTCGTCGAAGGCATCCACCGCCTGAAGATGTCGGACACGAGCGACCCGGTGAATATCGGCAATCCCCAGGAACTGACGATTCTCGATCTCGCCAAGAAGGTCATCGCGGCGACGGGGTCGAAGAGCAGGATCGTCGAACGCCCGCTGCCCGAAGACGACCCGAAGATCCGTCAGCCCGACATCACCCGCGCCCGCAAGCTGCTCGGCTGGGAGCCCAAAGTCAGCCTCGACGAAGGACTCGTTCCCACGATCGCCTACTTCCGAGCAAAGCTCGGGGTGACCGGGTAACACGGCCGAAGCTCGCCGAGTGTAGGCCGGGGGGTTCCAAGGGGGGCCGGGTCCGTTTCTGGACCCCCTGGACTCAAGGACGACCGATCGCGAAGAGTTCGCGCTCGCCGCGGACGAACATCATTCCTTTCGAGATCGCGGGCGTCGCCATCAGGGGCTGGCCCATCGGGTTGCGGGTCAGGAGTTCGAACTCCGGTCCCGCCTTCATGACAAACACGTCGCCGTCCTCGCCCGAAAGATAGAGCTTGCCGTCGGCGGCCACCGGAGAGGCGCTGAAACCGCTGCCCACCTTCTCGAGCCGAATCTCGTACTTCTTCTCGCCCGAGGCCAGTTCGTAACACGAGAGCATGCCCTCGTTCTTGAGGACATAGAGATACCCCTGGTAGATCACCGGCGTCGGCATGTAGGAACCTGAACGCTCCCGCGTCCACACAACGCTGCCTCCCGACGGGGCCTTCTCTTCGAGTGTGATGTCGCCCTTCGCCCCCGCTTTGAGAACGAAGATCGGCGCGTTCGGCCGCCGGCCGCTCATCACCACGATGAGGTTTCCCTCGAACACCGGCGTCGGCGCGGTGATCTTCGAACTGCGACCGAGCCGCCATAGTTCCTTCCCTGTCCGCGGGTCGTTGCCGCGGATGAAGTTGGGCGCGTTCGTCACGAGCTCCTCGGCTCCGCGTCCCGCGCCCGGATACACATTCGGCGTCGCCCAGGAAGGCAGCTCGTCACGCTCCGTCCGCCACACCGTCTCGCCATCCTTGAGACGCATCGCCATGATGAACGAGCCCTTCTGTTGATCGCACTGCACGATCACGAGGTCCTCGAAGATGATGGGCGAACTCGCGGTGCCCCACTCGTAGTCGGGTGCGTCGTAAGCGCCCACGTCCATGCGGCCGAGATCGCGCTTCCACTTGAGCTTTCCCTTCATGTCGTAGGCGTAGAGGCCCTGCGACCCGAAGAACGCGACAACGTACTTCCCGTTCGTGGCCGGGGTGGCGTTCGCGTACGTCGCCTTGATGTGCCGCTTCTCCCGCGGCGGACCTTCGAACGCGGTGCTCGTCCAAAGCACCTTGCCGCTCTTGCGGTCGAGGCTCATCACCTGGAACTTGTGAGACGAGGCATCCTGGGAAGCCGTGCCATCGCCATAGAGACCAGGCTTGAATGTCGCATCGGCCTGCGAGGAGATCGCGGTCGCGACGAAGACGCGATCGCCCCAGACAACCGGGCTCGAATGCGCGAGCCCCGGAATCGCCGTCTTCCAGAGAATCCCCTCGCCTTTGGCCGCGTTCCATGTCGCGGGAAGCATCACCCCATCGCCGATTCCCGCCGCATGCAGCCCGCGGAACTGGGGCCAGTTCTTGACGCCTTTGTCGGCGGCGGCGGCACCCACCCCGAAAGCCAGGAGGCCCAAACCAGCCAGCACCAAGCTACGCGAATTGATCATTCAACCTCCCCGGATCAAGAAACGAGGGGGAAACGCTAGCACGCGCGTTGGGGGACCTATCCGCGGAGTCTCTCAATCTCAACCTGCGCGGCGCGCGCGATCGCCTCAACCGCCTCGAGGCGCTTTTCGAGCGCAGCTATCCTCGCGACCAGCTTGGCGGTCTCACCTGTTTCGACCTTGCGGTCCAGTTCCGACCGCGGCCTCTCCAACTCGCTTGTGGCCTTTACCACCTGGCACCCCTTTGATTCCGAACCCCTGCGCCCACGCACCGCAGGTGGCCTGACCCTTTAGACGTCCCGACGTCGGAATATTTCCGGATGTTCAATGAAACAGACGCCGCCTGCGATCGACAAGTTCCCTGATTCGCTCGTTTGCGGGGGCGGGGCCCTAACGGCGCGTCATAGCCAAGCGGAGGCGGGATTTACTCCCGCCGCAGCGCACGGGGGTCTGGGGGGCTGAGCAGGAGGTCCGTTCCGCAATTGCGGCCCCCCAGCTAAATAGCTACTAATCGGGGCGGGAGGATTCGAACCTCCGACCTCCTGCTCCCAACGCAGGCGCGATACCAGGCTACGCTACGCCCCGACGGTTACGCTGGGTGGGCAGTTTAGCCGACCGAGGCGGACGATTAGAGTGCCCCCCATGAGCGAACCGTCAGGGAACCGGAAAAATGTCGTCGTCCTGGGCGCCGGAATGATCGGGGCGGCGATGGCTCAGGATCTGGCCACGCAGGACGCCTTGCAGGTGCATGTCGCCGATTCGCGGCAGGAGAACCTCGTCCGCGTCTTGAGTCGCGCGCGGGTGCGCACCCATCACGTCAACCTTGGCGACCCTGCCGTCCTTCGCGGGCTGCTCAAGGGCAGCGAACTTGCGATCGGAGCGCTGCCAAGCGTGATCGGACTGCAGACCGTGAAGACCTGCGTGGAAGCCGGCTGCAATATCGTCGACATCAGCTTCATGCCGGAAGATGCGCGCGTGCTCGACGCGCT
>JANNJB010000582.1:0-5118 GCA_031405615.1 Vicinamibacteria bacterium
GCACGTCCCGCGTGTACAGCGCATGGGCGCGCAGGCCCTGGTTCACGTGGTGAAGGATGGCCAGGTCATCATCGTCGACGAGTTCACGGGCCGCCTCATGCCCGGCCGCCGCTGGTCGGACGGCCTCCATCAGGCGGTCGAAGCCAAGGAGAAGGTGAAGATCGAGCGGGAGAACCAGACCCTCGCCACGATCACCCTTCAGAACTACTTCCGCATGTATTCGAAGCTCGCGGGCATGACCGGAACCGCGGAAACCGAGGCCCCCGAGTTCGAGAAGATCTACAAGCTCGAGGTCCTCGTCGCCCCGACCAATCGGCCCATGATCCGTCTCGAGAACCCGGACATGGTCTATCGCACCGAGCCCGAGAAGGACCGCGCGGTGCTGCGGGAGATCAAGGAGCTTTCCGGGGCCGGGCGTCCGGTGCTCGTGGGCACGATCTCCATCGAAAAATCCGAACACCTCGCGGCCATGCTCAAGCGCGAGGGCATCAAGCACGTCGTCCTGAACGCCAAGTACCACGAGCGCGAGGCGGACATCGTCTCCCAGGCGGGGCGGTTCGGGGCCGTCACCATCGCCACCAACATGGCGGGCCGCGGAACCGACATCATTCTCGGCGGCATTCCGGATGTCCGGGTGCGCAACCTTCTCATCGAAAAAGAGGTCAATCCCGACACCGCCTCGGCCGACGAGAAGGCCGCCACAACCGAAGCCGCCCTCACCGAGATGGCCGGCGATTTCAAGAAAGAACTCACCCACCGCAAGTTCGATTCGAAGTACAAGGAGGAGCTCGCCGAGCGCTACCTCGGCCTCGTGGCCGCCTTCCCGAACGATCACCCCTCTTTCCAGACCGTGGCCGCCCTCGCCGCCCATGACCCGGCGCTCCAGACCTATCTCGATGCCGCCGAAGCGCTGCCTCGTCCCAAGCGAAACAAGATCGCCAAGTCGTTCTTCCCGCACTGGGACGTCGAAAAGCCGATCAATTTCCTCGATGTCCATCCGCTCAAGACCGAGTTGAAGACAGTCATCGCGAACCAGCGGACCGTGGCCGCGATCGTCAGCCTGCTCGACAGCAGCGAACGCGAACGTGTCGTCTCGCTGGGTGGTCTGCACATCCTCGCCACCGAGCGACACGAAGCCCGCCGCATCGACCACCAGTTGCGCGGCCGTGCCGGCCGCCAGGGCGATATCGGCTCCTCGCGCTTCTACCTTTCGCTCCAGGACGATCTGATGCGCATCTTCGGCTCCGACCGGATCAGCGGCCTCATGCTGAAGCTGGGCATGGAAGAAGACATGCCGGTGGAGCACCCCATGGTCTCGCGCTCCATCGAGCGCGCCCAGCGTCAGGTGGAGGCTCAGAACTTCGCGGTCCGCAAACACCTGCTCGAGTACGACGACGTTATGAACAAACAGCGGATGGCGATCTATTCCACCCGCCGCATGATCCTCGAGGGCAAGGAGACCCGCCAGTGGCTGCTCGACCTGTCCGAGGACGTGATCGACGCCTTCCTGAGCAACGCTCTCGATCCCAAGGTCTCGACCGAGGGCGCGAACCCCGAGGGGCTCTCGATCATGCTCCGGGATACCTTCGGGCTCGATGTCCCGGTCAGCGAGATCACCGACACTCCCCAGGCGGAACTCGCCCTGTCCCTGAAGAAGCGCGCGCGGGAGGTCTACGAAGCCAAGGAGAGGCAGATCGGACCGGAACTGATGAAGTTCCACCAGCGTGTCCTTCTGCTGCAGATCGTCGACGCCCAGTGGAAAGACCACCTGCTCTCCCTCGATCACCTCAAGGAGGGCATCGGCCTGCGCAGCTACGGCCAGCGCGACCCGCTCGTCGAGTACAAGAAGGAGTCGTACAACCTCTTCCAGGCCCTCATGGACCGGATCGAGGAGGAGGCTCTGCGCTGGGTGTTCCTCTATCAGCCGGTCATGCGCGCCGAGGAGCCCCAAAGACCCATCGAGATCGATGTCGAAGCGACGCCTTTGCCCGCGCCGGAGCGTCGTCCCGATCCGGTGTCCACCTTCGGAAAGGCGCGGACCACGCCCCGAAACCTCACCTTCACAAGCTCGACCGACGCCGCCCCGAAGCCCTTCGGCGGCGCCGCGTCACCGGAATCGCAGGGCGGCACTGACGGAATCGTGAAGACCGTCCGCCGCGAAGGCGTGAAGGTCGGACGGAATGACCCCTGCCCCTGCGGGTCCGGGAAGAAATACAAGAAGTGTCACGGGACCGAATAGGCAGGTACCAGAGATGAAGCGCCTCGAAGACCGGATCAGCGAAGGCCTCACCTTCGACGACATCGTCCTGGTTCCCCAATACTCCGAGTGCCTGCCCGCGGAGGTGGACGTCGTCACCCGCCTGACCAAGGGGATCGTCCTCAACATCCCGATCGTGTCCGCGGCCATGGACACGGTGACCGAGGCTCCGCTCGCCATCGCCCTCGCTCAAGAGGGCGGGATCGGCTTCGTTCACAAGAATCTCCCCATCGACGTCCAGGCCGCGGAGATCGACAAAGTGAAGCGGTCTGAGGCCGGGATGATCGTCGACCCGGTGACGGTCTCTCCCGAAGCCCCGGTCTCTGACGCGCTTGCGCTGATGGCGAAGTTCCGGATCAGCGGCGTTCCGGTCACCGATCACGGCAAACTCGTGGGCATCCTGACCAATCGCGACCTGCGTTTCGAAACCCGCACCACGCTGCGGGTCGCCGAGCTCATGACCCGCGATCCTCTGATCACGGTGCGCGTGGGCGCGACCCTGGCCGAGGCAAAGGAGCTTCTCCACAAGCACAAGGTCGAGAAGGTGCTCGTGGTCGACGATGCGAACAACCTGCGCGGCCTGATCACGGTGAAGGACATCCAGAAGCGGATCAAGTATCCGAATGCCTGCAAGGACTCCGCGGGCCGCCTTCGCGTGGGAGGTGCTGTAGGCATCGCCGCGGACACCCTCGACCGCGTCCGGGCGCTGGTCGACGCGAAGGTGGACGTCATCGCCATCGACACCGCCCACGGGCACACGAGGGCCGTCCTCGAGATGGTCGCCAGGGTCAAGAACGCCTTCCCCGATCTCGAACTCGTGGCCGGAAACGTAGGAACGCGCGAAGGTGCTAGGGATCTGGTCTCGGCGGGCGTCTCCGCAGTGAAGGTTGGCATGGGACCGGGATCCATCTGCACCACGCGCATCGTCTCCGGGGCGGGAATGCCCCAAGTCACCGCCATCGCGGAGGCTCTTGAAGCCTGCGCCCAAAGCGGGGTGCCCGTCATCGCGGATGGCGGCATCAAGTTCTCGGGCGACATCACCAAGGCCCTGGCCGTGGGCGCCGACTCCGTGATGATCGGTTCCCTCTTCGCGGGGGCCGAGGAAAGCCCGGGCGAAGTGATTCTGCGGCAGGGGCGCAGCTTCAAGACCTACCGGGGCATGGGGTCGCTTGGGGCCATGAAGGACGGATCGAAAGACCGGTACTTCCAGAGCGAGAGCACCCCACAAAAACTCGTGCCCGAAGGGGTCGAGGGCATCGTTCCCTACCGGGGGCTTCTCGCAACCATCGTCCAGCAGCTTGTCGGCGGAGTGCGCGCGGGCATGGGATATTGCGGTGTGAAGTCGATCCGCGAACTGCAGACGAAGACCCGGTTCACGAAACTCTCCGTGGCTGGCCTCAAGGAAAGTCATGTGCACGACGTCGTGATCACCAAGGAATCGCCGAACTATCGCGTGGAGTGACATGAAAGCGAGCCGCCCACCAAACGCCGGCCTGAGCGCACGCGCGTTGCTCGTTGTGTTCTCCTTCGTGGCCACGGGCTGCGCGCCCCAGGATCCACTCCTTTCCTTCATCGACGAGGAGTCGAACGTCTCCTTCACCCACCCCCCGCGCTGGAGCGTCGGCTTCGCGGAGCAATCGGGCGTCCGATACCGCTACCTGACCGCGCCGAAGGTCGAGGGAGACGCGGTGGCCCTCTCCGCCACCCTGATCTCCCCGGTGGCCGCCTCCTCCGCCGACGCGGTCGCGCAGGCCTATATCGCCGAAGCCTCCGAAGTGGTGGCGAGCCCCGGCCCCGCGAAGTCGTCCACCTGGAGGTTCAAGGACTCGAGCGGCGTGAGTTCGCGGCTGCACCTGGCCCCCGCGGGGACCGGCCGATTCTTCGGAGCGTGGGTACGGGGTTCGGACGCGGCCATGAAGCGTTATGCGTCGCGCATCGACGTTCTGCTCGCGTCACTTCGCGTCGAGGACCCGACCCAATGGCCAGAGGAGAAGTTCGCGGGCCTCATCGCCCGCGTTCCTCCGACATGGGATCGGGGGAGCCGGCTCTCGAGTTCCACCCACGCGACGATGCAGTTCAAATCCCCTCCCCTGTTCGTGGAGAAGGGCGCATCGACGATCCATGGATTCGTGACCGTCTCGCGCGAACCCGTGCCCCCGCCCGGCGACCTCGAAGCCTTCAGCAGGTTCGTGAAGGCCCGCGCCTCCGACACCGTGGCATTGCTCGAGCATCACCCCTGGCTGGCCCTCGAAGGCGTCGAGCGCGCAGCGGGTTATGTCGACTACATGAGGAGCGGAACGACGCTCACCTCCACCCGCATCCGGCGCTGGATCACGGTGAAGAACGGGATGGGTCTGACCCTTTCCTGCGAAGCGCGGGCCGATGCCTTCGACCGGCTCGACCCCTGGTGCCGGCGTCTGGCCTACACCGTGCGCCTTGACTAGGAGCCTGCGCGGCAGAAGGGCTCCGGTCCACCAGACGGCGCTCCGTCCGGGTGTCGAAGGGAGTAGCTCCCCTACTTACCCGAAGCAACCACGATCGCGCCGACCTCGGCGGTGCCGGAACCCTCGACGCAGCACAGGAACGGGAACTCCCCCGCCCGATCGAACGTCACGTCGACTTCGAGGGGCCGGCCGGCCCGCACCCGCTTCTCGACATCGAGCGACGGGATCGCGAAACAATGGTCGCCTTCGGGAGCGGTCACGACAAAGTGCACGACCCCGAGGGGGACCGTGATCCTCTTCGGCTCGAATCCAGCCGAGCCCACGGTTACGCGAACCGTATAAGCCTCGGCAGCCTCGACCGGCCGGCTGATCGTGGAGGTGCTGCCGAGCACCGCCAAAGTGCCCATCAAAAGAAAC
>JANNJB010000583.1:0-3003 GCA_031405615.1 Vicinamibacteria bacterium
TCTGGAGCGCTCCCGCTTTGAGCAGGGCCTCTTCCGCCTGCTTGCGCGCGGTGTTGTCGGTGCCAATCAGCAGGTAACCGATGATCGCGTCCCGATCGTCACGCAGGGCGGTGACCGAAACCAGGGCCGGGAACCGGCTGCCGTCCTTGCGGATATAGGTGAGCTCGTAGATGTCTTCGATCCCGCGCGACGCCTTGAACACGAGCGCTTCGAATCCCGGCTTGATCGTGGTTCCAAGCTCCAGGCTCAAGGCCTCGGCCCGGGTGATGACTTCGCGCGGATCGGAGATGTCGGCGGGAGTGATCTTGTTCACGACATCGGCGGCGGCGTAGCCAAGCATCCGCTCGGCGCCCACGTTGAAGATCTGAATGACGCCGCGTTCGTCGGTGGCGATGCTCGAGAAGTTGGCGCTGTTGAAGATCGCGTCTTGAAGCGCGCCGGTCTTGAGCAGCGTCCGCTGGCGTCCCGGATCCCCAGCGACGTCGACCGTGCCCAGCCGTTCACTCGACTTGGTCAGGAGGCCCTGCCGCGCTTCCGGCTCGTCTCCCGCTTCGATCATACGAAAGGCCTCTCCTGACGCAGCGTAGTATCCGCCCCGACGCGCTGGGCGTCTGTGCGATGGAGCACGTAGGAACCGCGCCAGGGCCGGGGGCTATTTCGCGGCCGGGAACCAGTCCAGGGCCATTTTCCCCGCTGCGGTGGCGACGCCGCTGATCAAAGTGCCCCAGGCCATGTCGATCGCGGCGAGCCAGACCGGCCAGGCGCGAAGGACGGCGAGATTGGTCAGGTCGTAGGTTGCGTACGCGAAGAAGCCAAGGGCGGCGCCGGCGAAAAATGCCGCCTTCACTCCCACTGTCGACGCGTTCGGAGCAATCCCCAAATAAACCAGCCCAAGTGTGTACATCAGGTAGAAGAGGGCGGCGAAGGGGAGGTTCGCGTTCTCCGCCATGAGGTGCCCAATGCCCCGCTGGTAGAGCGGGCGGGCAAGCACGCCGAGCCAGACGAGGTCGATCGCGACCATCACAATGAGGGTCGCGAGATACGCGCTAAGGTACTTCGCCATCCGCCAAGGTTACAACGCGCACATCTGATGGTCTTCGATGAAGCTTGTGACCTGCTTGTCGGCCTCGACCGCGGAGAGCGCGTACCGGGCCCGGACGAGCGCGCCGAGGGTTTTCCGCCGCGTCTCCAGCTCCAGCAGATCGTCTTCGGTCAGCTGGCCCCAGGCGATACCCGCGTCCAGGACCCACCGTTTCCACTTGCTGTTGATCGGATCGACGTAGGGCGTGAGGACGTCAAATGAAGCGGAGGCGCTTTTGTAAGGCCGATCCGAAAGGTTTGATTCAGTGAGCGGAAGCGGGGGCAGACCCGCCTCGTCTATCCGGCTGCTATCCCGCGCCGGATTGGCGATCACATTCTGCTGGCTGACATGGTTCATGGCTTTTCTCCTCCGCAGCTCCAAGTCGCGACACTGTCGACTCACGAGGCGGGAGGGACAATAGGCGGAGGCGGATTGGCGTTCCGTTCGCTATCGAACACTTAAGGGGATTCCTCTCGGCCTCGCCGGGCGCGCCTATCCGGTCCGCATGAACTGCGCGCGACCGCCTCGGCGGACTACCGCGAAACGCGACCGGGGCGGGAACAGACCTTCCTCGCGAAACGGGGGCATGGGCCGCGTTTCATCGACCACGACCTCGGCCTTCTCCGGGTCCCCGCCGTCGTCGAGGCGTTTGAGGGCGCCGATGAAGATCAGTTCGCGGAACTTGAGATCCGGCAGATCGAGAACGCCTCCGTCGTGTTTCCTGACGTCCTCGAACACGCTGGTCATTCCTTGACCGGGGCCTTGGAGCCGGCCTTGAAGCCGGCGTCGCGCGCCGCGCGTTCCATGCAATAGCCCACGAAGCGGATCCAGCGCGCATCGGCCACGGAGAGATCAAGGCTCGTGAGGAAGCCGCGGAAAAGGCGGCTGTAGCGCTCTTTCTCCTTGCGGATGGCGCCGATCGCACGCAGGCCGATCTCCATCTCCTCCGCCAGGTTCTGACGTTCGTCGTAGGTCAGGATGTGAGCCGGACGAGGCTGCGGCTCGAGGCGAAAACATTCATAGGCGGTGATTCCGACCGCGTGCGAGAGGTTGTAGGAGGGTTGAGACGGATGCGAGGGTATCGAAGCGCGGCGGCCGCAAAGCGCCATCTCCTCGAAAGTGAGACCGCTCTGCTCGGGCCCGAAGACGAGGCATGTCGAGGCGTCCTCGGGCGCTGTCCCGAGCTGTCGCACGCCTTCGCGCACGTCGAGGACCGCGACCTTGTCGTCACGGCCCGACAGCGCAAGCGCCATGGTCGAGCCACGCAGCGCTTCGTCGAGGGTCTTGAAAACCTTCGCGTTCTCGAGGATCTCCTGCGACGCCCAGGCGGTACGCCAAGTCTCGATGGTCCGCCAGTCGGATGGATCGACGAGGCGAAGGTCGGAAAGCCCGGTGTTCTTCATGACCCGCGCGACGGAACCGATGTTCGCCCCGTTCTCGGGACGAACAAGCACAACCGCGGGGCGGATCACGATTCAGACTTTACCGCCCGCTGCACCGCCAAGTTGTTGTTCCGGTCGTCATTGCGGAGCGTCACAACTACCAAGCTCGTGCGTCGGATGGCGTCGGGGTCGTCATTGCGAGTCGGTCCAAGGACTTCGTGCCCCAAGGGCAGGCTTCGCGCTCCGTGACGTGTGAGAGAAACCCCAGATCGTCATCGCGAGCGACCCGACGGTTTGCGGGGAGCGAAGCGATCCTCGGCGGGCTTGGTAGTGGTGGCCCGCGGGGCCGACCGCTGATGTGGGCTCGCCCCGTCGGGGAGCGCGCAGCCTGGCCTCGGCCCACGGCGGGTGCGTCGCACTTGGACCCGCAACGGGGGAATCGTGTGCTCCTTACCCGCCTCGCGAACCGCGAACTCGCAGACGGACTGTTGTGACTCGCTCTCGAGCGCGCAGCCTGCCCTCGGGGCAGCGCGAAGCCTC
>JANNJB010000584.1:0-3282 GCA_031405615.1 Vicinamibacteria bacterium
TCCCGAACCTGCTGCTGAACGGCTCCTCCGGCATCGCCGTGGGCATGGCGACCAACATCCCGCCGCATAACCTGTCCGAGGTGGTGGACGGCCCCAGCGTGTAGAAGGGCGCCTCGTGGCAGACCGCGAGCTGACGGTCCATGTTCTCCTTGATGAGGTGCATGGGCACGTGGCCGGGGCCCTCGATCATGACCTGGCAGTCGTATTCCCAGGCGATCTTCGTGAGTTCGCCCAGCGTCTCGAGTTCGGCGAACTGCGCTTCATCGTTCGCGTCGGCGATGGACCCCGGACGCAGGCCGTCGCCCAGGGAGAAGCTCACGTCGTACTGCGCGAGCAGTTCGCAGATCTGCCGGAAGTGCGTGTAGAGGAAACTCTCCCGGTGATGCGCGAGGCACCACTTCGCGAGGATCGAACCGCCGCGCGACACGATGCCGGTGGTCCGCTTCGCGGTGAGCGGGATGTAAGGAAGCCGGACCCCCGCGTGAATGGTGAAATAGTCGACGCCCTGCTCACATTGCTCGATGAGGGTGTCGCGATAGATCTCCCAGGTGAGCTCCTCGGCCTTGCCGTTCACCTTCTCGAGGGCCTGGTAGATGGGCACGGTGCCCACGGGAACCGCGGCGTTGCGGACGATCCATTCGCGCGTGGCGTGGATGTTCTTTCCGGTCGAAAGATCCATCACGGTGTCCGCGCCCCACTTCGTCGACCAGCGCATCTTCTCGACTTCCTCTTCGATCGAGGAGGCGATGGCGGAGTTGCCGAGGTTGGCGTTGATCTTCACCAGGAAGTTCCGGCCCGTGGCCAACGGCTCGCTCTCGGGGTGGGTGTTGTTGTTGGGGATGATGGCGCGGCCGCGCGCGATTTCATCACGGACGAACTCCGGCGTCACGTGGCGGGGGATGGACGCGCCGAACGACTCGCCTTTGTGCTGGAAGCGGAGGCTGCTCCGATCGGGAGAGGCCTCAAACGCTCCGGCGCGGCCCATGTTCTCGCGCAGGGCCACGAATTCCATTTCGGGAGTGACGATGCCCTTGCGGGCCTAGTGCATCTGGGTCACCCGGGCGCCCGACTTCGCGCGCAGCACCCTGCGCGGCGTCTTCGGGAAAAACTCGAGCTTGCCCTCGGCCTTGAGCTTGTCGAGACGTGCCTGCTCTTCGACCGAGTTGCGATAGCCGTTGTCCTCGGGCCGTGTGGCCCGGCCGTCGATCTCTTCGACATCGCTGCGCTCGAGGATCCAGTGGCGGCGGTAGGCAGGAAGCCCTTCGCGCACGTCGCCCCGAAATGCCGGATCACCCCACGGCCCGCTCGCGTCATAGAGGCGAACCGTCTCGTTCTCCTCGGCGCGTCCGAAACGATCCCGGGTCGGATGCGGTGTGATTTCACGGAAGGGCACGCGCACGCCGCGCGGGCCATCGACGAAGATCCTGCGGGAGCGGAGTGGAGGTGCTTCGGACTTGGGCTGGGTAGACATTCTTGAAGTTTTGCAGCGCTCAGGAAATGCGGCGGGAAAGGAGGAGGAAGACCAGAACGAGGACGCCCATGAAGGCGACGAGGTAGCGGCGCGCGCGCGCTTCCGAGATCACGGTGGTGGCGAGCCGCAGCGGCGGCAGCAGCAGTATGAGGGAAACGCTCAGATTGACCCACACCGGTCTGCGGGCGACGAGACCCCCAAGCAATCCAAGCGCTGCCGCGCTCAGGGCAAACGTGTGCAGAGCCTCGACCGGGCTCGAACCGGACTCGTGAAGGTTGCGTGACATCGAGGCCGCGATTGTAGCGAAGCTGCCCCGAAGTCGAGGTCGGGGCGCCCGCGTTAAACTCCGCGGGCTTGGAATCCAAATCGATACAACGGCAGAGCCGTGGCCGCTGGTGGAAGCGCATCCTGGCGGTCCTGTTCCTCGCCGCCGTGGTCTTTCTCTTCGGCATCGTCCCCTACACCCTGGGCGGCATGGCCACCCGGCGCCGCTTCAGCCTTCCTGACCGCGAGAACGCCGAGTACGTCAAGACCTCCTTCACGTTCCCGCGCGAGGACGTCAGATTCGAAACGAGTGACGGCGTCTCCATCTCCGGATGGTGGATTCCCGCCGCCCATCCGCGTGGCTCCGTGGTCATGATCCATGGACTCAATCGCACGCGCATCGAGATGGCGAAGAAAGTCGAGCCTCTCCACGCGTGGGGTTTCAACTGCCTTCTCATCGACCTGCGCCACCACGGAGACTCGGGCGGAGACGGCACGACCTTCGGTCTCAAAGAGAGACTCGATGCCCGCGCCGCGGTGGACTATGCGCTCTCGAAGTCTCCCGGGCCGGTGGTCCTTTGGGGCGTTTCCATGGGCGGAGCGACCGCGACCATGGCCGCGGCGGACGACACCCGCGTGGCCGGCCTGATCGCGGACAGCAGCTACGACTCGGTTCCGAACACGGTTCGCCACCACCTTCGGCTCTTTCGCGGTTTCAAGTTCTACGGAGTCCCCGCGCTCCAACTCGTCCCCCAGTGGCCCACCTCGGATCTCGTGTTGTTCTGGATCAAGCAGCGCGGCGCGTTCAATCCGTCGGACGTCGACGTCACCGCGGCGGCCGCGAAAGTGAACGGCCGGCCCTCGCTCTTCGTGGCGAACCGTGGCGATGCGCGCATCCCGTTCGCGATCACCGAGGCTATGAATCGGCTCGCCGGTGCGAAATCGCAGATGCTCATCACCGAGAGCAAGAGCCACGGCGGGGCCTGGCGCGACGCCCGCGAGTCCTACGAGGCTGCGGTGAAGAAGCTCCTCGACGAGGTCGCCCCGCCCCGAGGGCAGGCCCCGGCGTCTAAAGTCGAAACTGCGGCCCCCAAAGCCCCCGAATCAGTTCGCGAAAGGACCAGTCAATGACCGACGAGAAAGCCCCCCATCAACCATTTCCGGCAGACGATGATGGCGGCGCCCCGCAGCCGGCCAGCACGTCGTACACGATGGTCGACCCTCGCTTCCGCCAGGCGTACTTTCATTTCTACAAGGAAACGTACAAACCCTCCGCCCTCGACCGCAAGACCAAGGAGTTCGTGGCCATCGCCGCCAGCCTGGCCTTCAAGTGCCAGGGCTGCATTGAAGGTCACATCAAGAAGGCCATCAAGTATGGGGCGACACGCGAGGAGATTTCCGAGACCATCGCGATCACCATGGGCGTGGGCGCCGCCGCGGTGGTTGACCTTACCGATATCGCGGCCGACAACATGAACCTCAAGCTCTTTTAGCGGCCCGCGGTGAAAGTCTGCCGGCATTCGACGAACGCTGCATCCCGCCTGACT
>JANNJB010000585.1:0-2416 GCA_031405615.1 Vicinamibacteria bacterium
ACGCTGCATGCGGCGTGACAACCCCCTCGAACGGGCTTCGACGCTCGGGACGGAGCCTGGGGGGACGGTTGACGCGCACGACCTTCGAATGCGACGACGCCTCACGCGCACGAACGTCGATCGGCGGCGACGTTCACGGTCCATCGAGATGCGATCTACGCTCACGGTCCGTTATATGGACGGACGCTCAGGTCCGGTTCACGTTCACGTCCGTCATGGGTCTGCGGTTTCGGGGCAGCGCGCAGCCTCCCCTTGGGGGACGCGCAGCGTGCCCCTACGAACTCGGCCCTGCGCGATAGGCCCGGATCTCGGACAAGGTGATGGGCATCCGGGAGGGATCCTCGGCGATCACTCTGATCCGAAAGCCCGAAACCACCACCGGCTCAACGTCGATATCCATGAACGCCATGTTGGGTGTTTTCCAGAGACTGCGCGCGAGCGACGTAAAGGCCCAGTCCCGATCGAAAGGAATGACCGGTGACGGACCCTCGTCATTGTCCACCACGCCTTCGACGCGGAAGGTGGTCGGAAACTCCGCGGGAAGCGGGATCGAGAGGCGAATGCGGGCGAGCCGCTCAGGGGCGCCGAAACGCACGCGCACGAAGTGTGAACGGTTCTGCCCGTCGCCGGTCGACCACGTCGTCCTGGGATCTCCGTCTCGCAAGTGCGCCACGGGGTCGGCTCGCTCGGGCAGACGAAGCTCCCAGCGATCGCGCGGTATCTCCTCGAGTTCGGGACGCGCCGGGAATGAATCACCCATGAACGAACCCGGGGAGGGCGGAGGCAAGCGCAGCAATCGCGCATCACCCGAAGACCAGGCGACACTCACTCCGGGAGGCAGCGGCAGGTTCGTGCGATCGACGAGTGTGTTGACGCCAAGATCCGACAGAAACTTCAGGCCCAGCTCGGACGGGAAGTTGAAGAGGTGCCATTTGGCCAGGCTGTAGAGGGGCGGGAAGTAGCCCGTGTAGCCTTCCACCGTCCTCTTGCCATGATTCAGCGCGTACATCATGGAGGCGGCGTCGCGCCGTTCCATGCGGTAGCGGCTGGCCGGGACCTCGGCCACCACGGTATCCGCGGGGAAATCGCGCAGGACCGCGTAGACCTGTTGCGAAGGTTCGCTTGGCGGCAGTTCATCCAGGAACTGCGGCACGGACAAGTGTTCGACCAGCGCCACCAGGACCACGAGGAAGGCGAGGGGTCGCGATCGCGAGCTCACGGCGCGAAGTCCAAGGGCGGCGAAGACGGCAACGGTGAGATTGACGAAGATTGCGAAGCGCTCCGGATATCGAATCTGCCGGAAGATGGGTACGTACTCGAAAAGCAGGTTGTAAAGACCCGGCCCGAGCTTTCGTCCCGCGACCCAGATCTCGGGCCCCAGGCTCGCGACGAAACTGAAGAGACCAAGGGAAAGCAGCGCCGCCGCGAGTCGGGGCTGTAGGCGCAGAAACGCGATCGCGCCGGGAATGAAGAGCAGCAGAGCCACGAAACCCTGGAAGTGAGCGGCGTTCTGGTTCGGCTGGCCGTGGTCGAGCAGACCACCGTACATGAGATTCGGGGGCAGGACCTGGAAATAGCGTTCGATCGGCATGGACGTGGGCGCCGGGCGCTCGAGTCCGAAAGCACGTCCCTTGAGAACGTACGGCCAGACAAACAAAAGGACAAGGCCGGCCGCGCCGATGAGGCTCAGGGAGACGCGAATCCAGGCGCGGCGGTTGCACCCAAGCAGGGCCACGAGAACGGGAATGAGAAGGAAGGGCAGATAGACCGCCCAGTACATGCAGCTCAACGCCTGCAGCAGCGCGGCGCCCCCCACGGCCAGCGCGCGCAACCCGGTCGGCTGCTTCGCGAAGCGCACGCCGGTCAGCAGCACCAGCGGGAAGAACTCGTTCGACACAATCTGCGAGCGGACGACTTCATTGATGTTCCATGTGTTGAAGGCGTAGAGGCCCCCGCCCAGAAACGACGCCGGCCGCGAAGCGCCCAACTCACGACAAAGAAGGAAGGTGAACCAGGCAGCGAGGACGAGCGCGGTCCAGATGGAAACGTTGTAAGCGAACGTCCAGTTGCCCGAGACCGCAGCCACCGGGCCCGCCATGAGTGCCGGTACAAACAGGTGCTCTGAAAAGGCCACGGTGTTCGCGTACGGAAAGAACGCACTCCCCTCGAGCAGGGAGCCGGGACGCGCAAAGAGGTTCTGCCAGACCGTCGCCATCGCCCAGGTGTTGAGCGGGGGCACACCTTCGCGCACGGCGTGGCCAATCACGTGCGTAAAAGGCGCCGTCACGAGGGGCCAGGTGAAGACGAGGCTCAGGAACATGAAGCCCGCGAGGGGCTCGAGGACGTCCTTCTTCGGGTCGGCTCGTTGGTCGGGGCCGGGTATGCTGGCTTGTGTCATCAGGTGGCCGGTCGACCG
>JANNJB010000586.1:0-2709 GCA_031405615.1 Vicinamibacteria bacterium
TCGGCGAGCCAGTGAATGAACACGCCGACGCAGATGAACAGGTTGTCGGCCTCGGCGGCCGGGATGGTCACCCTTCAAGTACTTGGAGTGCACCACGAGCCGACTGTACGCCAAATATCTTCTTCGAGAGCTGAAATACACTCCTGCTTTCAGAAGGAGTCCCCATGCTGATCCGGCTCGCGGTCGCTCTTGCCGTCCTCACTTCCGTTTCCACCCGCCATCAAGCTGTGGAACCCGAACCGCAATACGTCTCCGCCGCGGGCAAGAAGTACTTCGCGTTGCCCGATTCGCAGGGTCAGGTCGCCGAGGCTCAGAAAAAGCTCGACGCTGACCCGAAGAATGTCGCGCTGCTGATCGCCCTCGGCGACGCCCACGCGGTGATCTGGAATCACCGGGAAGCGATCCGCACCTACGACCGCGCGTTCGCCCTTGATCCGAAGAACGCGACGCTCCACCAGCAGCGGGGTCACCGGTATCTGTCGATCAGGGAGTTCGCGAAGGCCCGCGCCGACCTCGAGAAGGCGGCCGCGATGGATCCCAAACTGCTCGGCGCCTGGTACTACCTTGGCGTGCTCGACTATGTCGAGGGGCGATTCGACAACGCCGCCGCGGATTTTGAGAAGAACCTGGCGCTCCAGGACAACGAAGTGACGAAAGGCATCGGCACGGTGGACTGGCTTTACATGTCCTACCGCCGCGGCAAGCAGGACGAGAAGGCCAAGGCTCTGTTGGCCCGCGTCACGCCCGATTTGAAAATCGAGGGCAACCCGCGCCTCTACTTCAACCGCACACTCTTCTACAAGGGCCTGAAGACGGAGGACGAGCTGCTGGCCGCGGCAGCGAGCGACGTCGAGCGGACGACGCTTTCGTACGGGATCGGCAACTTCCACCTGGTGAACGGCGACAGAAAAAAGGCTCGAGAGTCGATGGAGAAGTCAGTCGGCACGACCGCGTGGGTAGCGCTCGCCTTCATCGCGGCTGAGAGGGATCTGCTTCGATTGCCGTAGCGCCCGCTACGACCCCGAATCGCTGAGTTCGACCGCGGGGACGCTCCGGTCAGAGGCCGCGGGCTGCGTAGCCCCTGCTAGCGTCGAGGGTTCTCTCGATTTCCGCGGGAGAGTTGTAGAAATGCGGTGACAGGCGAAGGCCGGGGCGATCCGTCCCGAGCCTGGTGCTGCTGACCACTTTCTGATTTGCGTAGAGCGCTGTCTGAAGTCTCACCGGATCGAGACTGCCGGTTTGAAACGCCACCACGGCGTGCGATCTCGTTCGGTCCCCCTGGGTCCATACCGTCACGCCGCTGATCTTCCGAAGCCCCTCCATGAGGGCGCCCGAGAGTTCAAGGGCGCGCGCCTCGATGGCTTTCCGGCCAATGGCCGTCCGGAAACGCAGGGCCTCACCGAAACCCAGAAGGGCGGGCTCATCGCGCTGGCCGAATCCCTCGGCCCGGGCCGCGAGTTCGGTCGCTCCGGGATAGGCGCTGATCACGCTCGGCCAGAACCGGGTCTGCGCATCCTTGCGCACGAAAAGCACCCCGGTCTCTTTGGGACCGCACGTCCACTTGTGCGCGCTGCCACTGTAGAAGTCCGGCTGCATGAGCGACAGATCGACATCCATGAGGCCGAAGCTCTGCGCTCCGTCGACCAGCGAGAGAACCCCGTGTTCACGCGCCAGTGCGCAAAGCTCCCTTGCGGGGAAGAGATCCCCCACGGTGTTGGTCAGATGAGTGAAGCCCAGGACACGAGTTTTCGCCGTCATCCGGTCGCGGACGGTCGTGAGGACGGCTTCGGGTCCAGGGTGCGGA
The DNA here is from genome assembly GCA_031405615.1 of Vicinamibacteria bacterium. Lineage (GTDB taxonomy): Bacteria > Acidobacteriota > Vicinamibacteria > Fen-336 > JAGNNV01 > JAGNNV01. The sequence goes on from JANNJB010000586.1 coordinate 1,805, forward strand.
TGTGTCTGCTCGATGACGTTGACCTTGAAACCGAATCGCTTCGCCTTCTCCCGCCAGGCGAGATGGTTGCTCGGATGGTTGTCGGAGAGGATCAGGACTTCATCCGAGGCTTTGAGGTCGAGGCCGTTCGAGACCATGTTGTTCGAGTCGCTGGTGTTGCGGGTGATCAGGATTTCCCCGGCACTCGCCCGCAGTTCTTCGGCGAGCAAACGTCTCGTGGTCTCCTTGATTTCGTGCATCCGCGTTCGATTGGCGGGGGAGAGATCGTGGTCCAGGTCGGTCGCGTTGACGACGGACTCGAGCACGGGAAAGGAAGCCGGGCAGAGGTTCGCGGCATTCATGTGGGCCACAGGCGCGGGCACCGCGAACTGAGCGCGCACCTGCGTCCAGTAGGCCTCGTTGGGCGTCGCCGGCGCTGTGGGCAGAGGCGCCGGCTGGGTAAAGGCGCCGGCCTCTCTGGAGAGCAGGGCGAGAGGTCCGCCGAATGCGAGAAGCCGCGCGAAAGCGCGGCGGTCTTCAAGGCCTGGCATGGTTTGATCCTACGCCTTTCGGTGAAGGCCATGGGTTGGTATCGACGCCCGCCCCACGAACTTGAGGTCGCAAATTGCGACCTCAAGTTTGCGGTCTCCTGGCGGTCAAGCTTGAACATGAAGCGTCAGGGAATCGCCCGATATTGCGGCCCCTGCCGCGGCGGTTCATCGCGGGAGTTGACGCCATCGGTACGACGGGGCAGAAGATCTCGGACTTGAAAGCTCAGATCGAGTCGAATCGAGCGCTCTCGAGTTCTTTGAACTTCGACTAGCGAGTAGTGGCGCTGAGACGCCCACCTCTGCGTATCGGGGCCGTCCGCGCCTTCGAAGCCACCGAGCCGACGTCCTGAGCCGCGTAGAGCGCCTCCGGCGCGC
>JANNJB010000587.1:0-9109 GCA_031405615.1 Vicinamibacteria bacterium
AGGAGGCCAGCCGCGCGGCGGAGCGTCGTCCACCCGCCGACGCTCGGCTTGTAGACGTCATCCAGATCCCTCCCGGCTCCATGAACAGCGGGGGCAGAAGGAAGCCGCGCGCGGCCTGGCGCTCCGGGACCGTGACTTCGAAGAAGCGTGTCGTCGATTCGTCGCTTTGCGGTCTCTGCACCAGGAACTTCAGCTTGTAGTCGCCGGGGGGCACGTCGAAGCGGCCTGCGAAGGAAAGCCCCTGAAAATCGCTATCCGCGCCCGACGGCTGGTTTTCGCCCCCGAGCCTCAGGAAATGGGCGAAGTGTCCGGCCACTTCGCCCGATGCGGATGTTGCGTAGCCGTACATTTCGAGAGGCCCGGGGGTCGAACTGATGGAACTCCGCGGGATCTGAACGACGATGCCGAGACTCTGACGCGTCACATCGGTGGGGACCGGGAGGATGAGGACCCGAAAGGGAACCTGTCGGTTGAGGCTCGGTCCGTCGTCGTCTCCCGCGACCAGCAGCTCCGCGGCTTCGAACTGCCGCTGCAGCGTCGGGGGCGGCGTGGCCTCGGCCGCGGCCGACCTCTCGAAGAAACCCGGGCGATGCGAGATTCGAATTCCCCTCGGCTTCACGCGGACCTTCAGTTTCCTGAAGCCTCCATCCGGCTTCACGTCGCGGGGCTGGACGCCGAGCACGTAGTAGCGGCTCGTCATATCCGCCATCTCCTTCAGCACTGGGAGAAGGTTGTTCGCGTCCTTGAAGAATCGCCCGCCGGTTGCCGCCGCGATGACCCCCAGCGATTCGCGGCCCGAGAAATCCCGCGTGGCCATCCCGGAAGCCGCGGTCTGCTGGTATTCCTCCTTCTTGCCGAGTCCGGACAGATCCACGGAATGGACCACGGCATCGGCCCGGGAGAGGCTCTCCATGGAATCCTGGACCATGCCGCGCATGCGTGAGTCGCCGTACCGCGCATCCGAATCAACCTCCCAGAGCCGCCCGGCCACGATCGCTTCGCTCGTTCGGGTTTGCTCGGTCTTGTCCTGGCCGCCGAGGATGGAACTGCTGAAACCGGTTGAGAAGTAGACCACCTGCTTCCGTCCGCTGATCCGACGGAGGGCGACACCGAGCTGTTCGAAGCTTTCGAGCAGGGTCCGCACGCGCGCCTGATAGGACTGCTCCTCAGCGCTCCGCGCGCGGTTCGCGAGGGCGGCGATCACATCATTCAAAAGGGCGGTGGGAGTCTCGTTGTCATTCGACGCGCCTCGCTCGGTGGCGAGGTCGGTCGCGGAGAAGTCGGCGGCGATGGCCAGAGGATCGGAGATGCGGGTGAGGCTGGCCAGGCCCAGGGTGTGGATCGCGTGTTCGACCACCCGGCGGTCCTCGGTGAAGTTCGCGACGAGTTTGATGCCGCGGAGAAAGTCGAAGGTCGCTACGCCGACCAGATCGGATTCGGCGAGACCGTTGCGGACGAACTCCTTCGCCGCGCCGCGCGCGCGGGCGAGGCCGGCGGGATCGGTGAAGGATTTATCGAACAGGAGCAGGAATCGCCTTCGCGCCGCGGACGTCTGCCGGATCTCATCCTGCAGTTCCGGAGCACTCGCGTCCACGTAGCGGAACGAAACCACGTCGACATCCTTTCCGTCCTGCTGCACCGAGAAGTCGGCTGCGGTCAATCCCTGGACGGCGCCGCCTCCGCGCCCGGAGACGAAGACCGGAACCTGGACGACGGCCACATCGATTCCAAAGACTAGAGGCTTCTTCTTCTCGTCCGCGGCCGTCGAAGCGACGCCGCTCACGACGGCCAAGGCGGCACTCAACATCAGGGAACGTGAACAGCTTGGGGAAAAGGGCATTCCAAACGCCTCCGATCAATTGACCAATGGGACCATACTCGCTCATAGAATCGGAAGTCTGTGGCAAGAAGACGCGAAAAGCCGGTTGAACCCTCGAAGGCTCTCGAACCACCGAGCGCGCCGCCACGGGCTGGCCGCCGGTACGCGCTGATCGCGGTCTCCTTCGTGCTCATCGTCGCCGCCGCGTTTTTTCTCCTGCGGCCCCGGACCCTGCCACGTGATCCCGGCCTCTCGGTCATCCTCATCTCCATCGACACACTCCGCGCCGATGCGGTAGGCGTCTACGGAAATCGGAAGGTCCAGACGCCGTGGATGGACCGGCTCGCGAAGGAAGGCGTGCGATTCGCGAAGGCTCATGCCCACAACGTCGTGACCCTTCCCTCGCACTCCAACATCCTCTCCGGTCAATACCCGCTCACGCATACGGTTCGCGACAACACCGGCTTTCGTTTTCCGGCCGACCAGGAGACCCTCGCCACACTTCTGAAGGCGCGTGGCTTCGCGACCGGGGCCTTCGTGAGCGCCTTCGTCCTCGACTCCAAATTCGGCCTCGATCGCGGTTTCGACGTCTACGACGATCAGACCGCGGCGATCGAACGCCAGGGGCCCTTCATGGTGCCCGATCGCAAGGGCAAAGAGACGGTGGCTCGCGCGGTCCAGTGGATCGAGGCGCAGGGAGACCGGCAATTCTTCGCCTTCGTTCATCTCTACGACCCGCATTTTCCCTATCGTGCCGAAGAGCCATTCGGATCGCGTCATAAGGACGATCCCTACTATGGCGAGGTCGAGGCCGTGGATGCGGCGCTCGAGCCCCTCCTGAAACCGATCTTCGACGGGCCGCGCGGTCATCGCACTCTGGTGATCCTGACCTCGGACCACGGTGAGGGTCTGGGCGAACATGGGGAGTCCACGCACGGGACCTTCGCCTACGAGTCGACACTACATGTGCCGCTGATCTTCCGGCTTCCCGGCATCTTTGGTCGCGAAGTGGAGGAAAGGGTCCGACATATCGATATCGTCCCGAGCGTCCTCGATGTTCTCGGCATGGATTCGCTCAAGGGCGCGCCGGGGATGAGCCTCTGGCCGCTCGCCCTCGGCGCACGAAGGAGCGAGGATCCCTCTTCCTACTTCGAATCTTTGTCGGCCTCCCTGAATCAGGGCTGGGCGCCTCTTCGAGGGATCTTCGACGGCCGCCACAAGTACATCGATCTTCCCCTTCCCGAGTTGTACGACCTTTCCGCCGACCCGGGCGAGACCAAGAATCTCGTGGCGCGGGAGCCGGAGATTCTGGATCGTCTGAGGAGGGCGCTGGGCCGCGAGCGGCTCCAGGACCGGGGCGTGAAACGCGGGGCGGAGGACGCGGCGACTCTCGAACGCCTGCGTGCGCTCGGTTACCTTGCCGCTTCGGCTCCCGCGGAACAGAAGGATGTCTATACCGAGGCCGACGATCCCAAGAACCTCATCGACATCGACACCCGAACCCGCGCCGTGGTCACGGCGTTCATGAACGGTCGCATCGACGAGGCCATCGGGCTCGCGAAGGAAAACCTGCGGCAGCGTCCGAACATGGCGGGGGCGAACCTCCAGCTTGCCTATCTCGAGCGCGCCCGCGGCGATCTCGACGCGGCGATCGTCGCCGCTCAGCGAGCGGTCTTTCTGAAGCCGCTCGATGCCGAGGCTCTCGCCCTGCTCGGCGCCTACCTGACCGAAGCCGGGCGGCCCAAGGAGGCCGTCGCCCTCCTCGATCCCTATGTCAAAGCCGCGGCCCTCGAGTACGACGTGGTAACCGCGCTCGGCCTGGCTCGCGCCGCCCTGGGCCAGGTGCTTCAAGCGAGGGAGGCGTTTGAAATCGCCCGCCGACTCGACCCCGGTAACGCCATGGGTCTCGTGAACCTCGGTACCCTGGCGCTCATGACCGGCGATCGGGCCTCTGCCCGGGCCGCTCTTGAGGACGCTCTGGCTCTCGATCCGAACAATGCAAAGGCGCACAACACGCTCGGGGTCATGGCGGCCCAGGAGGGGAGGCTCGAGGAGGCGATCGCGCATTGGCGAACCGCATCCGACCTCAATCCCCGCGACTACCAGACGCTTTTCAATCTGGGATCCACACTTGACCGCCTCGGCCGCCCTGGCGAAGCCGAACCCTACTTCCGACAGTACCTGGACGCCGCCCCCCCGGCGCTCGAAGCCCGGGATATTGAACGCGTCCGGCGGCGACTCGGGAGTCCTGGCATCCAATAATCGGAATCGGGCGGAGCGGGTATTGGATACCGGACCTTCGATCCGTTGGACGGCGTGGTGCAGGGTGACTTGCCATAACTACATGATATGCCTATAGTTCTGCCAACTATTGCGGCCAAGGCACCCTCGTGGTATCCGGCTTGCTTTGAATTGACGACAGGGCCGGGCACACCGTCCGGCAGTCCAACAAAAACAACATACTGAGGAGTATCGAATGAAGAAGATCTTCACTCTCGGCCTCGCCATCCTTCTGATGGCAAGTGTCGGGGCTTTCGCCCAGACCGCTACGGGCAACGTTTTCGGCGTCGTCACGGATGCTTCGGGAGCGGTGCTTCCCGGGGCTTCGGTTGCGATCTCGGGCGAGGCCGGAACCCGCACGACTGTGTCGGGCGCGGACGGCTCATTCCGTTTCCTGAATATGGACTACGGCGACTACACCGTCACGATTTCCATGCAGGGCTTTGGCTCGGTGAGCCGGAAGATCGCCATTGTGACCGGCTCAAGCTCTCAGGTCAGCGTCAGCCTCAAGATCGGCGGGCAGGCTGAAACCGTCGAAGTGACGGCCGAGGCTCCCCTCGTAGACATCAAGAAGCGTGGAACTTCCACTACGCTCACAACGAGCGACCTGCGCGACACGCCGAACTCCCGCGATCCATGGGGCATCATGAACCAGGTCCCCGGCGCGCTGATTGACCGCGTGAATGTCGCCGGAAACGAGAACGGCCAGCAGGCCGCGATCGCCGGCAAGGGCTCAGTGAGCGCTGACCGCGTCTGGTCGCTCGACGGCCTCGTCATCACCGACATGGCCGCTACCGGCGCCTCCCCGACCTACTTCGACTTCGACGCCTTCCAGGAGATCAACGTCTCCACGGGCGGCGGCGATCTCACCATGCAGACCGGCGGCTTTGGCATGAACCTCGTCACCAAGCGAGGCACCAACACGTTCCACGGCGGCGGCCGCTTCCTTGCCACCGACGAAAAGTATCAGTCGAGCAACATCTCTGAGGTCAAGAATCGCCTTCTTGTCGGCAACGCCAACCGCCTTCGCGGCGGCGTCGGCCACTGCAACGCCGGCACTGGCGAGCGAGAGAACGCGGCCTATATCGACTCCATCAAGGACTACGGCTTCGACCTTGGCGGCCCTATCGTCAAGGACAAGCTCTGGTTCTATGGAACGTATGGCAAGCAGGACATCAAGCTCTGCGGCGCCTCTGGAAGCCCCGACGACACCGTCCTGCCTTCCTACAACGCCAAGCTCAACTGGCAGGCTTCGTCCAACACCATGGTTTCCGCGTTCTACTTCCTCGGCAGCAAGCAGAAGTTCGGGCGCAGCCCGGGCACCGGCTACGTCGAGGCCGATGGAATCCTCTGGAACCAGGACAACGCGTCCACCGACGGCGGGCTTCCGGTTGGTCTTTGGAAGCTTGAAGTGAATCACACCTTCTCTCCTAACTTCTTCATGTCGGCGAAAGGCGCCTACTACGACACGGGCTTCGGCCTGCTGGCCCGCGGAGACAAGACGAAGAGCTTCACCTACAACGATGTCACAGGGAACGCCGACGGAACGTACATCGACTACCTGTCGGTTCGGCCTCAGAAAACCTACAACGTTGACGCGAACTACTTCCGTGCGGGAATGGGCGGAAACCACGAGTTGAAGTTCGGCTTCTCCTACCGCGATGTCCTGACGAACTCGTCAACCAGATACAACGGCAATGGTCTTGTCGGTATCTACGCGGGACCGGGCACCGGCGGCGGCGACAACCAGGCCGTGATCGCGCGCGACGGTATTGTTCAATACGGCGGCAAGTACACTTCGGCGTACATCGGTGATGTCTTCACCAAGGACCGCTTCACCGCGAACATCGGCGTGCGTTTCGATAAGCAGGCAGCGAAGAACCTCGCATCGGAAGCGCCCGCCAACAAGTCCTTCCCGGCCCTTCTCCCGGCTCTCAAGTTCACGGGCAGCGCCGACGACAACATCAGTTGGAGTGATATTTCGCCCCGTCTCGGCTTCAGCTACGCCCTCGACGAAGGTCGGAAGACGGTGATGCGAGGGTCTTTCGCCCGATACGCCAGTCAGTTGTCGTACGGCAACGTCACCACGCTCAATCCGGTTGCGGTCAGCACGCTGACCTACGGATGGAACGACCTGAACGGCGATCGATTCGTTCAGCCCGGTGAAGTGGTCCTGTCCAACTTCATCGGCGCCGGCAACGTTGATCCGAACAACCCGGCCAAGGTCGGCTCAACCCCCAACCAGATCGATCCCGACCTTAAGTCGAAGAAGGACACCGAGGTCGTTCTCGGAATCGATCGGGAGCTTGGAGCCAACTTTGCTGTGGGCGCCGCGCTGACCTACCGCAACACGACCGACTGGGACTATCGGCCGCGCCTCTCCGCAGCGTGCCCACCCGGCGTCAACTGTGCCGTGATCGGGCCTTCGAGCTACGCGGCCAATGCGCCCGTTTCGGCCACGCGTGACGGGAAGACCTACACCGCGCAGACCTTCTCCCCGAACGCGGCTCTGGTCGCTGCCGGTGGTTTCGGTCGCTATCGCACGAATCAGGATGGATACAGCACCAAGTTCAAGGGGCTGGAGATGACGCTCAACAAGCGCATGTCCAACAAGTGGCGGGCGCGCGTGGCCTTCTCCCTGAACGACTGGACCGAGCACTTTGATGGTGCGGCGGTGAGCAACCTCGGAAGCCCGTCTCGCCAGGATCAAGCGCCTCTTGAAGACGGCGGTCAGGTCTCGATCGCGGGCGGCGGTTCGGGCAAGCAGGCCTTCTACTCCTCCTTCAAGTGGCAGGTGTTCGCGTCGGCCGGCTTCGAGCTCCCCGCGAGCTTCGACCTCTCTGCGTCCTTCTTCGGCCGCCAGGGTGGTCTTCTTCCCGTGATTCTCCGCGCTGCGGCGGGCTCCGACGGTACCCTGAACGCTCTCGCCGCCGGTTCGGTGGACTCGGTCCGCTACGCCACGCTTACCAACCTTGATCTCCGCCTGGCGCGGAACTCCAAGGTGGGCCGCGTGACGATCACGCCGTCGGTGGAACTGTTCAATGTCCTCAACACCGATGTCGTTCTCGGTCAGTTCCGACAGGCCACTTCAGCCAACTTCGGTAGAGTCGACGACATCGTGTCGCCACGGATTCTCCGAATCGGGGCTCGAGTGAGCTTCTAGCCTAGCGTTCCAGGCTTCGTACCGGGCCCCGAGGGTTGTTCTCCTCGGGGCCTTTTTTCGTTCTTTCGTCGCGCGCTGACCGCCCAACTCTCTCCCGAACTGGAGGGAGGCGGCCCTGGCCGCACTGGTATCCTCCTTCGACTCATGAACTGGGCCTACCTGCTTGCCGCCTCGATGGCGGGCGCGCCCGATGTCATCCTCGTGACCATCGACACCCTGCGAGTGGATCGCCTGGGGGCTTACGGGTCGAACGCCGGGGCTACACCTGCGATAGACGTGCTGGCCGGCCTAGGACTTGTCGTTGAAGAGGCCGTGGTCCAGGCCCCCCAGACGCGCCCCTCCCATGCGAGCCTCTTCACTGGCCTGCTTCCCTTCGAGCACGGCCTTCGCGACAACGCTTCGCCTCCCCTCCGCAGAAACATTCCGACGCTCGCGACCACGCTGAAGGCGGCGGGATATTCCACCGCGGCCTTCATCGCCGCCTATCCGGTGTCGCGCGCCTCCGGTCTCGATTCGGGCTTCGATGTCTTCGACGACCCATTCGGCGGCGACGCGGATTTCCTGGCCGGGGCAAGCGGTCGCAATGAGCGGCCCGCGCACGAAGTCATCGCCGCGGCGCTTGCCTGGCTCGGACGTCCGTCAAAGGCTCCTCGCTTCGTCTGGGTCCATCTCTTCGAGCCTCATTTTCCCTACGAGCCTCCGCCCCCGTTCGACCGCCGCTTCGCGAAGCAGCCTTACGACGGTGAAGTGGCCACGGCCGATGCTCAACTGAAGCGCCTTCTGGACCTTTATCCGCCTTCACCATCGCGACTCGTCGTGGTGACCTCGGATCACGGGGAGGGACTCGGGGACCACGGCGAGGACGAACATCATCTCTTCGTCTACGACACCACGATCAGGGTTCCTCTCATCCTTGCCGGCCTCGCACTCCGCCCCGGGGCTCGGGTGCGTGGCCAGTTCCGCAGCATCGACCTGATGCCTACGGTTCTGGGCCTCGCGGGTGTAGCCGCGCCCAGGACGACGGGTGTGTCCCGCGCGCAGAATCTCCTCTCCGGCTCGGTGATTCCGGACAACGAGTCTTATGCGGAGTCGCTCTACGGCTCGATTCACTTCGGGTACGCGCCGGTGCGGGCATTGAGGGTCGAGGGGTTCAAGTACATCGACTCTCCCAGACCGGAGTTGTACCGCGTGGCGACCGATCCCGTGGAAGCAATCAACCTCACGGAGAATCGGGCGCCGCTGGCGAGCGCGCTGCGCCGCCGTCTCCGCGAGCTTCATCGAGAGGATGCTTCCAGTGCGCCAAGGCCCGCCGCGATCGACCCGGTCGCGCTCGAGCGGCTGGCCGCCCTCGGGTACGTGGGAGGGAGCGCAACAAAGGCCCCAGCGCCGGGAGCGAGCCTGCCCGATCCCAAGGATCGCGTCGACCACTACCACCGCTATTCTCGAGCGGTCAACGCTGCGATTGCCGCCCGCCGCGCGGACGATCCCGCTCGGGTCCTCGATGCTCTTGCTCCATTGGCCGAAGAGTTCGGCGCTCACTACTCCGTCGTCTCGTTCACCGGCGAGGCGCTTCTTGACCTGGGACGATTTGCCCAGGCCATCCCATACCTTGCGAAGGCGCGCGACCTCTCGCCAAAGGCAGGTCCGGCGTGGGGACGCCTTGCCGAGGCTCTCTCGGGCGCTGGCCGGGACGCAGAAGGTCTTGCCGCCATAGAGGGTGGCCTCCGGGCTTCGCCTCGATCTCCGGACCTGATCCGGCTGAAGGCGGCCGCTCTATCCCGCGCCGGTCGAGTCGTCGAAGCGGCGGCGTTTCTCGAAGCCTCGGTCAAGGCGAACCCGAAAGACGG
>JANNJB010000588.1:0-1629 GCA_031405615.1 Vicinamibacteria bacterium
GCCTCCTCAAGGCCTTCGGCGATCTGTCGCGCGATGGCGATGGACTCGTCGATGGGGACTGCGCCACGCTTCAGTCGCGCGGCGAGATCTTCGCCCTCGACGAATTCCATCACGAGGGCGATCGTTGGTCCTGTAGGGGCGGGCCTTGCGGTGCCCTGAGCCTGCCGAAGGGTGCCCGCCCTTTCGAGAGGTGTGGTCAGGGCGCCCACCAGGGGCGCCCCTACCTCCTCCATCCCGTAAATCGCGGCGATGTTCGGATGATTGAGCGTTGCGAGCACTCGGGCCTCGCGCTCGAATCGGGCGAGCCGCTCGGGGTCCTGCGCGAATGCCGCGGGCAGCACCTTGATCGCGACGTCGCGTCCGAGCTTCGTGTCCTTCGCGCGGAATACCTCGCCCATGCCTCCCGCCCCAATGGCGGCGGTGATCTCGTACGGTCCAAGCCGCGTGCCGGGGTTCAAGGACATGAACTGTGAAGTGTAATCGGGAGGGCGGCGGGTAAGCTTTGGCACCGGAGGCTGGAGATGAAGACACTTGGAGTCGCGTTTCTTGCAGGGCGCCTGGCGATAAGCGCGGGCCAGACCGCGACCGCCGAGGATGCCGCCCTGCGTCACGCCCGCGAGCTTCTCGCCCGGGCTCCACTGATCGACGGTCACAACGATCTGCCCGCGCAGATCGCCGAGCAGGCTCAAGGCGACGTCGCTCGGTACGAACTTCGGCCGCGTCGAGCGAAGGGCGATACCGACATTCCCCGGCTTCGCGAGGGCCTCGTCGGTGGGCAGTTCTGGAGCGTGTGGATTCCGTCGGGCCTGAAACAGCCCGCGCGCGCGCAGCTCGAGCAGATCGACACCACACGTCGGCTGATCGCGGGGTACCCCGACGTGTTCCTCCTCGCCACGCGGGCGGCCGATGTCGAGCGCGCCCGCCGGGATGGAAAGATCGCGTCGTTTCTCGGCATGGAGAACGGGCAGGCCCTGGAGAACAGCCTTGGCGCGCTGCGGGCCTACTACGACCTGGGCGTGCGCTACATGACCCTGACCCACGGACGGAACACCGACTGGGCCGATTCCGCCACCGACAAACCCGCGCACGGCGGCCTGACGCCCTTCGGCCGCGAGGTGGTCCGCGAGATGAATCGCCTCGGCATGCTCGTGGACATCTCCCACGTCTCGCCCCAGGTGATGGGGCAGGTGCTCGATCTCTCGGAGGCGCCGGTGATCTTCTCGCATTCGAGCGCGCGCGCTTTGGTGGACCATCCGAGGAACGTGCCGGACGACGTGCTCAAGCGCCTGCCCGGAAATGGCGGCGTGGTGATGGTCACGTTCATTCCGGACTTTGTCTCTGCCGAGCGAGCGGCCTGGGGAAAGGGAATGGAGAGGCTCATCCAGGGGGCCAAGACCGGGGAGGAGATGGCCCGGATCGAGGCGGACTACGCGAAGGCGCACGGCCCGGCGCCGCCAGCGACGCTCGCCCAGGTAGCCGATCACGTGGACCATGTGGCCAGAATCGCCGGCCACGACCACGTCGGCATCGGCAGCGATTTCTACGGGGGGCCCATGCCTCATGGCCTCGAGGACGTCAGCCGGTTCAAGGAGTTGTTCGCCGAACTGATCCGGAGGGGCTGGAGTGACG
>JANNJB010000589.1:0-1818 GCA_031405615.1 Vicinamibacteria bacterium
AGGGCTGAGCGACGAACAACTCCGGTCGGAGCAACGGCGCATACGCCGCTTGATGCGTCCGAAAGGCGCGGGCGACCAGGCGGTGGTCGTGCTCGGCGCTGGAACTGTGCACATACGGAAGGGTGTCGACCTGTTCATACAATGCGCCGCGCGAGCGGTACTCGTCGCCCCCGAGGTCGACTATCGCTTTGTCTGGGTGGGGGCGGGATACGACCCGCTTTGGGATGCCAACTATTCTGTGTTTCTGGCCGATCAGATCCACCGCGCCGGACTCGATGGCCGCATCGTCATGATTGACGAATCGGTCGCTATCGAGACCGCGTATGAGGAGGCCGACCTGTTCCTGCTCTCCTCCCGTCTCGACCCGCTGCCCAACGTCGCCATCGAATCGATGGCGTTCGGTTTGCCCGTGCTCTGTTTCGACGAGACCACCGGGATCGCGGATTTCCTGAAGGTCGCGGGCCTTGGGGAACACTGCGTCGCGAAATTTCTCGACTCCGCGGACATGGCGGAAAAACTCTCGGCCCTGGCCACGTCCAAGAGCCTTCGCGAGGAGGTCGGCGCCCGAAGCCGCGAGGCCTCGACCGCATTCTTCAACGCGAACAAGTATTTCGCCGGACTCGCCGCGGTGGCCGAGACCGCCTGTGATCGCGTCCAGCGCGAAAAGGAGGATGCCCGGGTCATTCTCGAGTCCGGCCTGTTCCGCAAGGACTTTGCGCTCCAGCCCTACCTTGCGAGCCTCACCGTCGCTCAATCGGTGCGGCGCCATGTTCGCGCCTGGGCCAGCGGCATCGATCGACGAAAGCCGTTTCCGGGATTTCATCCCGGCGTCTACCTGGATCAGCACGGCCTCGCCGCCTTTGGCGCCGATCCGCTGGCGGACTACCTGCGCGCGGGTCGTCCGGACGGCCCGTGGCTCTGCCCGGTCATTTCCAGCAGCGCCCCGGAAGGACCCGCCCCGCCCGGGGACAGCCGCGTCGTCCTCCATCTTCACGTCCATTACCCGGAACTGCTGTCCGACATCACCACGCGCCTGTCCCAGAATCAGATTCTCCCCGACCTGCTGGTGAGCGTCAGCAGCGAGGAGACGCGCCTGCGAGTCGCCGCCGACCTCGAAGAGTACGGGGGCCGGGTGATCGCGGTCCGGGCCGTGCCGAACCGAGGGCGGGACATCGGACCCCTGATCACCGCGTTTGGTCCGCAGATCCTGTCCGACTACGACTACGTCGGCCACATTCACACCAAGAAGTCCGCGGCGGTGAAGGACGCGGCCCTGGGCGCCACGTGGTTTCGGTTCCTCCTCGAAAACCTCATCGGCGGCGGATCGGGAGCCATGGCCGACCGTATCCTCTCCGTCATGCACGAGGATCCATCCATCGGGATGACCTTCCCCGACGATCCTCACGTGGTGAGCTGGGGCGGCAATCGGCCCTTCGCGGAGGACCTCGCCGCCCGCCTCGGCCTGGGCGAACTGCCCGAACACTGGAGCTTCCCGGTGGGCACGATGTTCTGGGCCCGGACCGAGGCCCTCGCGCCCTTGGTGGGCCTCGATCTCGATTGGGAGGACTATCCGGAAGAACCCCTGCCTTACGACGGCAGCCGGCTTCACGCCATCGAGCGATTGCTTCCCTTGACACTCCCCAGGATCAACCTTCGCAGCGCGACCACCAACGTGTTCGGGTGCACGCGGTGAGGATCGCGGTCTTCGGCGGTGGCGGGTTCATCGGATCGGCCATCGCCGATCGTCTGCTTCTGGATGGGCACGAGCTCCGCATCTTCGAGCGTCCCCGGGTCGAGCCTTTTCGCGAGTTCTCTCCG
>JANNJB010000590.1:0-3155 GCA_031405615.1 Vicinamibacteria bacterium
GTCGCCCGTCACCCACTCCGAGTGGGCCCGGATGATGATGCGGGGCCTGAATTTCGAGGACAACCTCGAAACCATCGAGAACGCCGACGATATCTTCCGCGCCCTCGCCTGGAAGGACCAGAGGAACATGGTTGCGTCGGACTACAAGCGGGGGACCGATGTCACCAGGCGCGGCGAGTTCGTGGATACCGGTGCGCTGGTCGGCGAGGTTGCCTACGACCTCGCGGTAGTGAGAATGGGCGACTACAACGTGCGCCTCAATCTGCGCGGCGAGTTGAACGAGCCGTTCAGAGTTGAGATCAGGAAAGACGGTCAGGTGGATGCCGCAGTCGTCTATCAGCCCACGGGCAGCGGCGCCGAGTTCGTCTCGGTGGACCTGGGTTGGATCAAGCTCTACCCTGGGAATCACACGATTTCCGTCGCTCTGCCTCCGAATTCGTCTCTCGAGTCGCTGCACATTTCTCCGCCCTGCCTCGGTCCGATCGAACCCGAAGGCGGTTGGCGCGCGCCCGCCCTGACCACGGACAAGGACCTAGCGCGAACCATGCTTCAAGCCCTCGAACTCGAAAGCGAACTTCCTCCTGCCGACGAACCGATCGAGTTGCGTGCGGGAAAGTTCGACGTCCTCGCCCCGGATTCGCGGATGGGTGAATCGGGAAACGATGACGACGCGTTCGAGTTGAGAGCGGAGTTCGAAGGACTTCAGGCGATCGTCTACGCCGATATCGCGGTCGCCGGTTTGTATTCCGTATCGGCCTGGACGACCACAGGCGACGGCCAGACCTGGATCGCCGACTCCTGCCGCCGCTCCGACGTCTGTCCGACTGCGGACCTCGCGCCCCGGTGGCGCAACCTTCTCACCCTCGAGCTCAATGTCGGACGCCACTCGTTCTCCGTTCTCCTGACCAATGGAGCCGCGGTGGGCAAAATCCGGCTGCAGCGTCTCAAGACCGCGCCTGAGGACTACGTCGCGGCCCTCGAGCGCGTGGGATTCCGGGTCGGGACGCCGGGTCCGATCTCGCGCGACAAGGCGCGGGAAGCCATGGAGTGGCTGCGCGATCGGTGGAAGCAGAAGATGGGAACCGACCCCGCGTGCATCATCCAGACCCCACTCGGTCGCGCCCTGGACGCCCCCGGCCAGATCGCCGGTGGTCTCACGCTCTCTCCGCTCACGCCCCCGACTACGAACCCGCCCACCGGCCCGCCCACCGGCCCACCCTTCGGACCGCCGCTGCCTCCGCCCCTGCCGCCGACCGAGCAGCCCCCGGCCACACCGGTTCTTCCGGTTCGGTAGTCGCCGCCCTGGCTGCTAGGCTCCACGCGGGCCTGTAGTTCAGCGGTTAGAACCGCCGGCTCATAACCGGTAAGTCCCGAGTTCGAATCTCGGCGGGCCCACCAACTCCCCTCAGGATTCCTTCCAAGGCCGGTCTTGGATCGAACCACGGCCTCCCTAGGCGAGTCGCGAGGCGATGACCTCGATCTCCACCGAGACTCCCTTCGGCAGCGCCGCCGCCTGAACCGTCGACCGGGCCGGCGGATTCTCGGGGAAGGCGGTCGCGTAGACCGCGTTCATCCGCGGGAAGAGCGAGAGGTCCTTCATGAACACCGTGGTCTTCACCACATGGCGGAACGTGAGACCTTCCGTCTCGAGGACGGCGCGGATGTTGTCGAGGACGCGCCTCGTCGCGGACTCGATGTCGCTGTCCACGAGCGCGCCGGTTTTTGGATCGAGAGGAATCTGGCCGGAGAGAAAGAGCAGGTCGCCCACGCTCACCGCCTGCGAGTACGGACCGATGGGAGCGGGGGCCTGATCGGTGAGAACAATCTTCTTGGGCATCGAGCAATGCTACTGCGGGGAATCGGCGAGCGAGGTTCGCTCGACCCTCGCCACACCGGAGATGTCCTTCACCGAGCGCACGAGCGACTTGAGGTGTTCGAGGTCGCGCACGCGAACCACGAGATCGACCATGCCTGGCCGGTCGTCGTACGTTCGAGCCTCGGCCCTTCGGATGTCGCCGCCCTTGTCGGAAACCGCGGTGGTCATGGCTGCGAGAAGCCCCGGCCGGTCGTGCACCTCCACGCTCAAGCGCACCGGGTAGGTCTCGCCCGGAGTCGGGTCCCACGAGACCGGCACCCGCCGTTGCGCGTCCACCACCGCGTTCTTGATGTTGGGACAGCTCTCCGCGTGCACAGAAACGCCCTGCCCGCGCGTGATGTAACCCGTGATCGGGTCGCCGAGAATGGGGGAGCAGCAGCGTGCGCGATAAACGAGAAGATGATCGACGCCCTGCACCGAGATTCGCGCGTCGCCGGGGGTGACGGACCGGTTCGGGCGGATGGGCGGTTCGACCTTCCCGCGAAGCTCCGGCGGCACCAGCTTCTCGATAAAGGACGCGGCATCGGTCCGGCCGAAGCCGATGGATGAGATCACATCCTCGAAACGGGCGCCCACACCGATTTCCCGTCCGAGCGCTTCGATTCTCGCCGCCTCGTCCTCGATGGTTTTCGCGCGCAGGGGCGACTTCTTCCATTCCCGTTCGAGAATCCTCCGGCCGAGATCCCGCGCCTGCTGTCGCTCGGCCAGATGAAGGTCGTGCTTGATGCGCGAGCGCGCTCTTGATGTGACCGCGAAGTTCAGCCAGTCGCGGCTTGGATGATGGCCGGGAGCGGTGAGGATCTCGACGATGTCGCCGTTCTTGAGCTTGGTGCGCAGGGGGACGATCCTGCCGCCCACGCGCGCGCCCACACACCGCCGACCGACCTCGGTGTGAATCGCGTAGGCGAAATCGATCGGCGTGGCGCCCCGGGGCAAGGTCCGCACGGCGCCCTTCGGGGTGAAGCAGTAGACCTCCTCAGGATAAAGATCGAGCTTCAGGGAACTGAGGAACTCCTTGGGATCCTGGACGTCTTCGAGAAGCTGCCGCAGCCACGCGAACGTCTCATCGTCCTTTGAAAGCGTCTGCTGCCCACCCTCCTTGTATTTCCAGTGAGAGGCGATGCCTTCTTCCGCGATGCGGTGCATCTCCTCCGTGCGGATCTGCACTTCGAACGGCGTGCCGTGGTCGCCCACGAGGGTGGTGTGGAGCGAGCGGTAGCCGTTGGGCCTCGGAATCGCGATCAGGTCCTTGATGCGCCCCGGCGCCGGCTTGAACGTG
>JANNJB010000591.1:0-2217 GCA_031405615.1 Vicinamibacteria bacterium
ATCGCGCATAATACTGACCGCATGAAAGAGATCGTCTGGATGGGGAGCAGCAAGGCGGATTTGAAGGCGTTCCCTCCCGCGGTGATGGATGACATCGGGCATCAGTTGTTCCGGGTGCAGTGCGGACTTGAGCCTGATGATTGGAAACCGATGGCCGTCATCGGAGCCGGCGTCAGAGAAATTCGCGTCAAGGACGCAGGCGGTGTTTTCCGTACGGTCTATTTGGCGACACGCCCGGCGGTTGTCTATGTGTTGCACTGTTTTCAGAAGAAGACGCCGCAGACCTCGCAGCACGATGTTGAACTGGCTCGTAAGAGATTGCAGGATGTTTTGAGGTGAAAGTCATGGCAAAGAAGAGAGTGCGCAGTGTGTTCTACGACCTCCATCCCGAAGACCGGGCGGCCGAAATGGAAATGCGATCCCTGTTGCTCAGCGGGTTGGGACGATGGCTCGCGGATTCAGGCATGACCCAAACTGAAGCGGGCAGAGCGCTCGGTCTCACGCAAGCGCGAGTGTCGGACTTGAAGCACGGCAAGATCAGCCAATTCAGCCTGGATCTGCTCGTGCGCTTGGCCGCGAAGGCCGGGCTCGACCCAAGAATGAAGATCGCGGCGTGATTGCCACAACGGGTGGTGGAGGCACGCTGGTTGCGAGCCGGCAGAGGAGCGACAGCGGATCCATGTCAACGGCGACCGTTCCATCGGCGTGGGGCTTCTTCAACGTGATTCGTAGCGCGCAGCCTGGCCTTGGGCCACATCGACGCGGTCGACAAGCCGTCGCAGGCCGGCATCGCCGATGCGAAGGGCAAACTGCTCTACACCGTGACTCTCTCGAACGACAAGGTGACGTTCCCCCTCAATCGCGCGGAGATCAGCGACGAAGCCAAAGCGATGCTGGACGAGGCGATCGCGCCGATCGTGGCCGCGAACAAGGGCGTCTTCTTCGAGATCGAGGGACACACCGACGGCACGGGCCCGGAGCTTTACAACCTTAAGCTCGGTGAAGAGCGGGCGATGGCGGTGCGCGCGTATCTGTACGACAAGCACAACATCGCGCTCTCGCGGATGGAAGTCATCTCCTACGGCGAGTCGAAGCCGGTGGCTGAGAACAAGAAGCGCGAGGGTCGCGCGCAGAACCGCCGCGTGGTGGTGAAGGTCGTCGAATAGTCAGAGGCCCCAACGCTCGGCCACGCCCAGAAGTGTGGCGAGGCCGAGCAGGGCGAAAATGGCGGCCGCGATGCGGTGGACGAGCTTCACCGGCATGCGGTGCGCGATGCGGTCGCCGAGGAGAACCGCGGGAACGTTCGCGATCATCATCCCGAGCGTCGTGCCCGCGACCACGGAAAAGAAGGCGCGATACTGGGCGGCGAGGGCCACGGTGGCGATCTGGGTTTTGTCGCCCATCTCGGCCAGGAAGAACGCGACGAAGGTCGTCCCGAACACACCCGACCCGCCGATCTTCGCGTCGGCCTCATCGAAACGGTCGGGGATCAGGGTCCAGATGGCCATGCCGATGAAGGACAACCCGAGGATCCATCGCAGGACCCTCGGGCCGACCCATGCGGTGATCCCCGCGCCCAAGGCGCCTGCGAAGGCGTGGTTGGCGAGGGTGGCCACGAGGATGCCCAGGATGATGGGCAGCGGCTTGCGGAACTTCGCCGCGAGTATGAACGCGAGCAGTTGGGTCTTGTCGCCGACTTCCGCGAGGGCAACGATGCCGGTCGAGACGAGGAAGGGCTCCAATGCCGCGCGAGTCTACGCGCCCGGAGATTTCCCGATGCCGCCTCCGGAAGCCGATGAGAGAGATTCCCTTTGATGGCAGACTTGGCCGCGCAAGAAGGAGCGAAAGATGGCGCCTGTCAATAGAGAGCGTGTAGCTCGGAAGCCAGCGGCCCGTCGGATTTTGAAGCCGGCCGCCGGCAAGCCCCGCCCCCGCGGTGTCGTCGTGCTCGTGGCCACGCGCAAAGGCGCCTGGCTCTATCACGGCGACCCTTCCCGGAAAACCTGGCGCATCAATGGGCCGCACTTCCTCGGCCACATCGTCCATCACATGGTCCTCGACCCGCGCGATGGCCGCACTTTGCTTGCCGCCGCGAAGACGGGTCACCTCGGCCCCACAGTCTTCCGGTCCACCGACTTCGGCCGCACGTGGAAGGAAGCCGGCAAGCCGCCCGCGTTCGCGAAGCCGGCCGAGGGTTCGGCCGTTCCCGCGCGTTCC
>JANNJB010000592.1:0-3727 GCA_031405615.1 Vicinamibacteria bacterium
GAGCCGACGGCGGCGCTGACCGACCACGATGCCAAGCGCCTCCTCGACGTGTTGCGCGACCTCCGCGCGAAGGGCACCGCCGTGCTGTACGTTTCACACCGGCTCGCGGAGGTCCTGGCGATCGCCTCTCGCGGCGAGCCCGGCCGGAACGGCGCGCCGTCGAGCGTCATCGAGCCCGTGACGAGGGCGTCGGCGCCGAAGATCGCGCGCGCCACCTCGGTGCGGCCGGCCCCCGATGAGGCCGGCGAAGCCCAGCACCTCGCCGCGCCGCAGCGAGAAACTCACGCCTTCGAAGGCTGGGGGACGGCCAAGATTCGACGCCACCAGAAGGTCGGGTCCGGGCGCAGTCGCGATGCGCTCGGCGAGAGGGTCGAGGTCTCGCCCGACCATCAGGCGCACGAGACCATCCTCGGTCGCGTGAGCGGCTTCAAGGGTCGCGACGAGCCGACCATCGCGCAGCACCGAAATCGTGTCGGCGATCGACAGGACCTCCGCGAGCCGGTGTGAAACGTACAGCACGGCGGTGCCCTTCGCGCGGAGGTCGCGCAACACGTCGAGGAGGCGCTTGGCATCGTGGTCGGTCAGCGCCGCCGTCGGCTCGTCGAGGATGAGCACGCGGGCCCGGCGCTCGAGCGCGCGGGCAATCTCAACCACCTGCTGTTCGCCGATGCCGAGACGGCTGAGCGGCTGGGTGGGATCGAGCGCGCTGCCGATCCGCAGGAGCGCTTCCCGCGCGCGGGCTTCGAGCTCGGCGCGTTTCACGAAGCCGTAGTGCGAAGGCTCGCGCCGCACCATGATGTTCTCCGCGATGGTGCGGTTCGGAAAGAGGCTCAGTTCCTGGTGCACCGAACTGATGCCGCGCTCGATCGCGTCTTGAGGTCCTTTGAGTTGTATCGCCTCACCATCGAGCAAGAGGCGACCGCCATCGGGCTGGTGCAGGCCGCTCAGAATGTTCATCAGGGTGGACTTGCCCGCGCCGTTCTCTCCAACGACCGCGTGGATCGATCCCGGCGCAACCTCGAGCGACACATCCTGGAGAACGGTGTTCCTTCCGAACCGCTTGCAGACGCCGTCGAGGGCGACGAGGGCGGTCACGCGCGCTCCCCCGCGTAGCGCCGGCGCACGGCATCAATCGAAATGGCGAGAAGCAGGACCACGCCGGTCGCGACGTTCTGCCAGTGGATCGATAGATTGAGAAGAACGAAGCCGTTCTGGATGAGCGCCAGCAGCAAGACGCCAAGCGCGGATCCGAGAATGCTGCCGGCGCCGCCGCTGAACGAAGCGCCGCCCAGCACCGCGGCCGCGATCGCCCGCAACTCCGCAAGCTCTCCGAAGCGCGCGTAGCCCATTCCGAGCCTCGAACTCATGAAGAGGGCCGCCACTCCCGCGAGCAGGGCGCTGATGACATAGACCGAAGCGGTGACCGCGTCGGCGCGCAGCCCGGAAAGCCGGGCCGCCTCCTTGTTCTGGCCCACGTAGAAGGCGTCGTGAAGCGGTCTATAACGCAGGAGCAGCGCGTGTCCCACGAGGAGCAGAGCGGCCACGATCCAGATCGCCACCGGCAGCATGAGAAAACGTTCACGCCCGAGGGCCAGGAAGGCCGGGGGCAGGCCCGCCACCATGTATCCCGAGGTCAGCACGACGGCGGCGCCGCGAGCGAGCGACATCGTGCCCAGAGTGACGATGAACGGAGCCAGCCGGAAGCGCGTCACGAGCAGGCCGTTCAAGGCCCCGACCGCCGCTGCGCTTCCAAGCCCTGCCACGATCGCGATCGGAATGGGCGCACCCGCGCGGAGGGACAGCGTGGTCACCACACTCGACAGCGCCAGGACGGCGCCGAGGGAGAGGTCAATCCCGCCGACGACCAGCACCAGAGTCGCGGCCATGGCCAGGGGCAGGTCGTAGACCATTCCGGTCGCGATGGAGATCAGGTTTTCGGAGTTGAGAAAGCCGGGCCGAGCGACCGAGAGAGCTGCCGCGAGGGCAAGAATGGTGCCCAGGAGAACGGCCTCGCGACCAACACCCACACCTTTCCCCTGAACCTTCACCGTCGTCTCCAGTGAATGCAAATTGATCGAAGCCCCTTGGCTACAGCCCTTTTTTCCTATAAGTTACGGTGCCGTTCTACAGTATACAAGTCTGGACACAACTCTCAAGATGGGAAGAGCCCCTATGACCGCAGCACGAAAGCGCCCGAAGTCTCAGGAAAGCCTGGGACACGACGCCCACCAGCAGATCCGCGACCTGATTGTGGCGATGAAGCTCTCACCTGGAGCGCCCCTCAGCGAGTCCGAGTTGACTCTGAGGCTTGGGGCGAGCCGGACGCCGATCCGCCAGGCCCTTCAGCAACTTGAACAGGAGGGGTTCGTGATCGCTCACCGCCACGGTGCGATCACCCGCCTCAGCGTCGCGCCGATGACGGTCGATGACATGAGGGAGCTCCACGCGATATTCGGCGCGCTCGAGGGACTCGCGGCGCGCTCGGCCACCCGACTCCCCGACGCGGCCCGGCTCGACCTCGCCGCGCGGCTCGAGGGGCTGAACAACGATCTCCACACCGCGTGGAAGTCGAGACCGAACAGCCTGCGCGAGGCGCAGGATCTTCATGTGGCCTTCCATCGCGCGATCGACGAGGCGGTGACCGGCCGCCGTCTCTCCGCCGAACTGCGGGCCTTCCAGCCCCAGGTCGAGCGATACGAACGCGTTTACACCTCGGCGTTACTGACGGACTTCAGCGATGCCCTCAAGGAGCACAAAGACATGATCGAAGCCATTCGCAAGGGAGATCCGGACGCAGCGGAGCGCGCCACGGTCGAAAACTGGCGGCGCGGCAGCGACCGCTACGAGCGGGTCGTGCAGGACCTCGGAGAGCGAGGTTCGTGGTGAGCGCCCGGGCGGTCATAAGCCTCGCGCTGATCCTCGCCGCGTCCGGCGTCGCCCACGCCCAGCCGCAACCACAAGCGCCCGTCGCATGGTGGTCGTTCGACGACGACCCGGGCGAGGGCGTCGCGCGCGACCGCGCGGCCTCGATCAGCGATTCGATCGAAGGAAAGACCACGCGGGTGGGAGGGGTCTTTGGACGGGCTCTCCGGCTCGACGGCTTCACATCGCTGATCCGTCGAAACGACGGCGCGGCGCCCAAGGTCAAGGGGGCGTTCACCGTGGAGTCGTGGGTGGCGCTTGCCGCCTACCCATGGAACTGGGCCCCCATAATCGACCATGAGCGCGACGAACACGCGGGCTACTACTTCGGGATCGGCCCCCTCGGGGAGGTCGGCCTCGATCTCTCCCTCGGCGGCCATTGGCTTTCGTGCCGCAGCGAGCCGAAGCTGAAGCTGAGGCGTTTCGCACACGTGGCCGCGGTGTTCGATCCCGACGCGGGCATCACAATCTTCGTCGACGGCAGCGTGGCGCGACGATGCGAACGGAGCGAACTCCAGCCCTCCGCGGACCTCGGCTCGGCGGGTGGGGCCAGCGGTGGCGCGATGCTGGCGGCGGGCGTCGATCTCCTGATCGGAATGAATCACGAGAAGCGCGTGCCCTCTCACCCCGTGCGGCCGCAAGCGACGCTCGCCGCGTGGTTCACGATCGACGGCATCCTCGACGAAGTGAAGATCCATGCGCGGGCGCGCGACGCCGAGGAGCTGCGGGCGGAATTCGCAGCGGCGAAGCCTCCGGCCGAGCCTGAGATCCCGCCGCGCGTGATGCCGTCAGGCCCCAAGGGGCC
>JANNJB010000593.1:0-16688 GCA_031405615.1 Vicinamibacteria bacterium
GTCAAGAGGGCGATACAAAAAGGCACCGGCGACCTCGAAGGTGTGAACTATGAGGATCTCACGCTCGAGGGGTACGGGCCAGGAGGCGTCGCGGTTCTTGTCGAGGGCACGACCGACAACCGCAACCGCGCCGTCTCGGAGATCCGACACATCTTCAGCAAGCACAATGGAAACATGGGCACCGCCGGCTGTGTCTCGTATCTCTTCCACCAGAAGGGCTACATCGCCATTGCTGCGGAGAAGACGACCGAAGACAAGCTGATGGAAATCGCGCTCGAAGCGGGCGCCGATGACATCCTGACCTCGCCCGAGGGCTTCGAGATCTACACCACTCCCCACGCTCACGAAGCCGTCCTGAAGGCCGTCAAAGATGCGGGCATCGAGCCCGACGACTCCGAGATCGGCAAGTATGCGGAGAATCTCATCGCCCTCGACGGCGGCAAGGCCTCTCAGATGGCCAAGCTCATCGAAGCGATGGAAGACAGCGACGACGTCAACAACGTCTGGACCAACTTCGATACGTCCAGCGCGCCTGAATAACTGGACGCGGCCCTGATCGTCCTCGGCATCGATCCCGGTCTTGTCGCCACCGGTTTCGGCGTCATCGACCTCGGGCCGCGACGCAAACACCGCGTGATCGACTTCGGGGTGATCCGTCCATCCACGAAGTCACCGCTCGAAATCAGGTTGCTCGCCATCTATCGCGGCCTGTCCGAGGTCATCGCGAAACACACGCCCGAGAAAGTCGCGGTCGAGGGCATTTACCAGGCCAAGAATGTGCGCAGCGCGCTCACGCTTGGCCACGCGCGCGGAGCCGCGCTCCTCGCCGCGGCGGCTGCGAATCTACCGCTTGCCGCCTTTGCTCCCTCCACGGTAAAGGCCCACGTGAGCGGGTATGGCCTCGCTGACAAGCAGCAGGTGTCCTGGATGGTCAGCCGGCTCCTAGGCCTGCCCGCGGATCTTTCCCCGGGCGACGCCGCCGACGCCCTGGCCCTCGCGATCTGCGGGGCCGACCTCATGCCCGATCCTGAGAAGGTGAGAATCCAATGATCGGCTTCCTGAGAGGCGTCCTCCTCCAGAAGAACCCGCAGGAAATCCTCCTCGACGTTTCCGGGGTGGGCTATCGGGTTCTCGTTCCGATCTCTACCTTCTGCCGGCTGGGCGACCTCGGCGCGCAGGCCCAGCTGCTGATCCACACGCACGTCCGCGAGGATCAGCTCGCCCTCTATGGCTTCGCGACGCCCACTGAGATCGAGCTTTTCGAGAAGCTCATCGCGGTCAGTGGCGTCGGTCCCAAGGTCGCTTTGGGAGTCCTGTCCGGCATCGAGGCCGACGATCTCGTCCACGCCGTACGCGCCAACGACGTCGCCCGACTCACCCGCGTCCCCGGGATTGGCAAGAAAACCGCCGAGCGGTTGATCCTCGAGCTGAAGGACAAACTCTCCACCATCCACACCGCCAGCGCGGCACCCCAACCCGCATCGCCCAAGCGCGCCGACCTGCTCTCCGCCCTCGCGAATCTCGGCTACTCGACCGCCGAGGCCGAGCGCGCAGCCGGCGAGGTGCTCCACCTTCAGCCCGAATCCTCTCTCGGAGACCTTCTCCGCGACGCCCTCCGCGTCATCTCTCGCCGTTAGAGTCAGAACATGACCGGCGAAGACCCGCGACTCATTTCACGAGCGCGCCTCGATGACGACGTGCGCTTCGATGTTTCTCTTCGTCCCCTTCGCCTCGTGGACTACATCGGTCAGCGTCACGTGGTCGAGAACCTCGGCGTTTCCATCGAGGCCGCGAAGAACCGGGGAGAGGCCCTCGACCACATCCTCCTCTTTGGCCCGCCGGGCGTCGGGAAGACCTCGCTCGCCCATGTCATCGCCAATGAACTGGGCGTCCCCATCAAAACCACGTCCGGCCCGGTGGTCGAACGGGCAGGCGACCTTGCCGCCCTGCTCACCGCACTTGAAGACCGCGAAATACTCTTCATCGACGAAATCCATCGCCTCGATGCCAAGGTGGAGGAGATTCTCTATCCCGCACTCGAGGACTTCAGCCTCGATCTCATGATCGGCACCGGTCCCGGCGCTCGCTCCATGCGCGTGCCTCTCAAGCCCTTCACGCTGATCTCCGCAACCACGCGCGCGGGGCTTTTGACGGCGCCCCTGCGCAGCCGATTCGGCATCGTCATGCGGCTCGATCTCTATAACGCGGACGATCTGGAGATCATCGTAACCCGGTCGGCTCGCCTGCTTGGCGTACCGCTCGATCAGGATGGAGCGCAGCAGATCGCGCGAAGAAGCCGCGGCACACCCCGTATCGCCAACCGCCTCCTTCGCCGCGTTCGAGATTTCGCCCAGGTCCGCGCCCAGGGCCATATCACCGGCGCGGTTGCCGACGACGCACTGAAGCTGCTGGCGGTTGACGACTTTGGATTCGACGAGGTCGACCGCAGTCTGCTCCTCACCATCATTGAGAAGTTCGGCGGCGGGCCCGTGGGCCTCGGAACGCTCGCCGCGTCGATCGGTGAGGACACCGACTCGATCGAGGACATCTACGAGCCCTATCTCCTGCAGATCGGCTTCATCGATCGGACGCCCCGCGGCCGGATCGCCACGCCGCGCGCCTACAAACACTTTGGCCTCGAACGGCCCGAGTCTGAGCGGCCGCAAAAAAAGCTCTTCTGAAGACACGCGACTTCGACTTCGACCTGCCGCCGGACCGGATTGCTCAAGAACCCCTCCCGGAACGCGACGCCTCGCGCCTTCTGACCCTGGAGCGAGCCACGGGCGCGCTCCAGCACCGGCGTTTTCTGGAACTCCCCGATCTCCTTCGTGAGGGCGACCTCCTGGTCGTCAATCGAAGCCGCGTCGTACCCGCGCGGCTGCTTGGCCGCACCCAGGGGGGAGGCAAGGCGGAGGTGCTTTATCTCTTTCCCGAACCCACCGACCCGGAGCACTTCCGCGCCCTCGTCCGTCCCGGCCGGAAGCTTCCGGTCGACGCCATCGTTGAGCTTGACGAAAACGAGCGGTGCCGCGTGGTCGCCGTCCATCAAGACGGCAGCAGAACCATGAAGTTCGAGGGTGGCGTCAGGGTTCTCGACCTGCTCCTGAAACTCGGCCATCTTCCTCTTCCTCCCTACATCGACCGCGCCGACACTCCGATCGACCGGGAGAGGTACCAGACTGTCTACGCTCGTGAGCCCGGCAGCGTTGCCGCCCCGACGGCGGGACTACACTTCACCGAGCCCCTGCTCGACCGCATCCGAGAAAAGGGCGTCAGGGTCCACGAGATCATGCTCCACGTCGGCCCGGGCACATTCGCGCGAGTCGACGCGGACGACATCGACGACCATCGAGTCCCACCCGAACCGTTCCAAGTTCCCCAGGAGACCGCCGATGCCTACGCGCGGGCGAGAAAACAGCGCAACCGCGTCATCGCTGTCGGTACGACCACGGTGAGGACACTGGAGGCTGCGGTTCGTGGCGACCGCCTCGCCGCGGGTGAGGGGGAAACCGACCTCGTAATCAGGCCGGGTCATCGATTCCTCGCCGTCGACGCCCTCGTCACCAATTTCCACCTTCCAAAGTCGTCTCTTCTATTCCTGGTCTCCGCCTTCGCCGGCGTCGACGAGATTCGCGCCGCCTACACGGAGGCGATTGGCGCCGGCTATCGCTTCTACAGCTACGGCGACGCGATGTTCATCCACTGACCAGGGCACGGGCCGAAGGCTTAGACTCCATCCACCGATGAACAAACTCCTTCGCACCCAGAGCTGGGTCACCTTTGCGACGTGCGCGCTCCTGCTCATCGCCGCTGGCCCCGCTTGCAAGAAGCTGGACCAGGTGGATGTGCCGGCCACAAACCCCAATCCACCCGTTGGGACCCTCCCCTCCCCGCAGCCCGGAGGTACGGTCATCCTTGGCAACCCGAACCCAACGCCGACGCCCCAACCCACTTCCTCTCCAGGCACGTCCCCGACCGCGACCCCCGCGTCGACGCCGCCGTCCCCTAATTCGGGCTCGTGTTCCCTTTCGCCCATGCCCGAGGGCTCGCCTTGCCGGCAGGAGACGCCGAGTTTTCAGGTTCAGGTCGAGTCCGCTCAGGCGGAGGTCCAGCGCAACCGCCCCGACCTTTTCGAAGGGGGCCGCGTCCGAAGCGAAGACGCCTACGTTCAGGAGGTGGCCCGGGTTCTGCGAACCCGAGGCCTGTGCGCCGCCCAGGGCGGACCCAAGGACGAGGTTGCGGTGAAGAACAACAACGACTGGAATGACCAATACGACATCGTGCTCTCGAGCGGCCAGACCTGGACCTCCTACCAGGTGACCTGCCGGCCCGCCCGCTTTTAGAGCGCCCGAGCACCTCGCGGCGCCCACCATCTTTCCAAAGGCCCATGACCGAATTCGACATAACTCAACTGACCGAAGTCGTGCGTAAACAGTCCCTGCGCGTCCAGAGCGCGGCGACCGAAATCCGGAAAGTCATCGTAGGTCAGCCGGCGCTCGTCGATCGGCTTCTTATCGCCCTTCTCTGTCGCGGTCATCTTCTGGTCGAGGGAGTCCCGGGGCTCGCGAAGACGCTTGCGATCAAGACCTTCTCGCGGGTGCTGGATCTGTCCTTCTCGAGAATCCAGTTCACGCCCGATCTCCTCCCCGCCGACCTCGTGGGTACGCTCATCTTCCAGCCGAAGTCGGGTGAGTTCACGGTTCGCAAGGGCCCCGTCTTCGCCCATCTGGTGCTCGCCGACGAAATCAACCGCGCTCCCGCCAAAGTTCAGTCCGCCCTCCTCGAAGCAATGCAGGAACGGCAGGTCACCATCGGCGATTCGACCTATCCCTTGCCCGAACCTTTCCTGGTTTTCGCGACCCAGAACCCCATCGAGCAGGAAGGCACTTATCCGCTGCCCGAGGCTCAGGTCGACCGGTTCTTGATGAAAGCGCGCATCGACTACCCGAAGAAGGAAGAGGAGCGCCAGATCCTCGATCGTATGTTGCTTCACTCGCCGGAAGAGTTGGGCGTTGCCAAGCGTCTCGATCAGGCAACCGTTCTCGCCATCGCGAAACTGGTTCGCAACATTCATCTCGACGAACGGGTCCGCAACTACATCATCGAAATCGTCACCGCGACGCGAAAGCCGCGCGAGGTTGGTCTTGGCGACCTCTCCCACCTCATCAGTTTCGGCGCGTCGCCCCGCGGCACGCTGGCCTTTTCGGAAGCAGCACGCGCGGTCGCGTTCCTGCGCGGTCGAGCCTACGTCGTGCCCGAGGATGTGAAGGAGATCGCGCGGGATGTCCTGAGGCACCGCATCCTTCTGACCTACGAGGCCGAGGCCGAGAACGTCACTTCCGACGCCGTGGTCGACCGGATTCTTGAGCGCGTCGAAGTTCCCTGAGGCGGCAAGAGCCTCTCCGGCTTCAACCGAAAACCAGCCACACCGTGTCGACCCTGGACCGCGAAACCCTCCGCAAGATCCGCAGGATCCGCCTGCACACACGCCTGATTCTCGAGTCCGGCATCGTGGGGAGCTATCACGCGGCGTTCAAGGGACGCGGGATGGAATTCGCCGAGGTTCGCGAGTACCAGCCCGGTGACGATGTCCGCACCATTGACTGGAATGTGACCGCCCGCTCCGGCATTCCTCACGTCAAGAAGTACATCGAGGAGCGCGACCTCACCCTGCTCCTGCTCATCGATATCTCCGGCTCCTCCTCGTTTGGTTCCCGCTATCTGGCCAAGCGCGATCTCGCCGCCGAAATTTCGGGCGTCCTCGCCTTCTCCGCGGTGGCGAACAAAGACCGGGTGGGCGCGGTGCTGTTCTCGGACGAGGTGGAGATGTTGATCCCGCCATCGCGCGGAGAGATGCACGCGTTGCGCATTGTGCGCGACACTCTCGTTCATCGCGGCCGGTCGCAGGGCACATCGATCCAGAAGGCGGTCCGCTTCGCTCGCGGGATCTTGAAGCGCCGGTCAATCGTCGCCATCATTTCCGACTTTCAGGATCACGGCTACGAAAAGGGCTTGGCCGCGCTGAGGCGCAAACACGATGTTTTCGCTCTGCACCTCGTCGATCCGCGCGACAAGAACATGCCGGACATCGGTCTCGTTCGCCTGGTCGACCCGGAAACCGGCGAACTGGTGGTTCTCGACACCAGCGACCCAAGGGTTCGCGCCGCGCTCACGCCGCCCGACGCGGAAGAAACCCGCGCAGCCCTGCGGCAGTGCGGTGTGGACTCTCTCGCCCTCGCCACGTCGGAGCCGTACGACCGACCGCTTCAAGGCTTCTTCAAAGGAAGAGAGAGGCGGCGGTGAAGGGCGTCCTGGGTGCCCTGCTTTACCTGGCCATCGCACAGGCGAGCGCCCCCGTGCCCACCATCGAGGTTCGTCCCCGCACCACGAACGTGTCGATCGGCGAAAAGTTCGAGGTCACGGTTGAGCTCAGAGGCCCGAGGGGCGCCACCTACGATTTCCCCAAGGAGATCCGTGATGGTTCGGTCGAGCTGATCCAGTCGCAACCCCCAACCGCCGATGGTGTCGCGGTCTACAACGCGCAGGTCTTCGCGATGGGGACGGACGGTCGGATCCCCGAGATCGAGATTCAGTACACGTCCCTAGACGGCAGCAAGGGCTCGGCCAAGAGCGCTCCGGTCCCGCTGAACGTCGTCTCCACCCTCGATCCGAATGAACAAAACCCCGCCCCCGCCGATTTCGCTCCACCCGTGCCCGTCCTGGTTTCGCGTGCCTTCTGGATTGCAGGGGGCCTCGCCGCCATCCTGGTCCTCGCCGGCGTGGTGCTGCTTGCTCGCCGTCTCCGTTTTCCAAGGAAGCTCGAAGATCCGAAGGTCACGCCGGCGATAACGCCCGAAGAAGAGGCCATGTCCGCCTTGGACAGGCTCGTCGCGGGCAGGGCGACGCTGGTCCCGAAAAACTTCTATATCCAGATCGTCCAAATCCTAAAGCAGTATCTCGAGCGGCGACTCGAAGCCCCCGTCCTCGAGATGACTTCGACGGAGACGCTCGGCTTCGTGAAGAACCACGCGTGGACCGCGCCCCATGCTGTTGCGTTGCGTGACCTGGTCGCGTCCGCCGACCTCGTCAAATCTGGCGGCTCCTCGGATGCGTCGAACGCGGAACGCCAGATTCAGTTCGTCCGCGACATCGTTGGCCGAATCGATCGCCTGCGCCGAGCCGATCTGGAGCTGCGCTCCCGCGAACCGGATCGAAGGAAGACCGCCTGATGTCCTTCGCCGGCCTTCAGTTCCAGGCTCCCTGGGTGCTGCTCCTCCTCCCCGTTCCCCTCCTTTTGATGTGGCTCGCCCGTCGCCTCGAGACCGTCCAGCCGACGCTCCGTCTCCCTCGCACCTCGCTCGCGAAGAGTCTTTCGCCGACCCTGCGCGCGAAATTCCGCTCCCTGCCCATGTGGCTCTCCATGGCCGCCCTGTCATTGATGGTGGTCGCCCTGGCCCGGCCGCAGAAGGGTCTCGGGCGCGATCAATTGACGACCGAAGGCGTCGATATCGTGGTCGCCCTCGATGTCTCGGGCTCGATGGCCGCCCAGGACTTTCAGCCGGACAACCGCCTCGCGGTTGCGAAATCGGTGGTGGCGGATTTCATCCGCAGGCGCACTCGCGACCGGCTGGGTCTCGTGATCTTTGCCGGCCGGGCGATCACGCAATCACCCGCCACCACCGATCAGGCGCTGCTGCTCCGGCAACTCGAAGACGTCGCCCTCGACCGCCTCCCGGATGGCACCGCGATCGGCTCCGGCCTCGCCACCGCACTTTCCCGGCTCAGCAAATCCGAGTCGAAGACCAAGGTCGTGGTCCTTGTGACCGACGGCGCCAACAACAGCGGCGAGATCGATCCCGATACCGCCACCGACATCGCCAAGGCGATGGAAGTGAAGATCTACACCGTGGGCGTGGGCAAGGGCGGGATTGCTCCTGTGCCCGTCCGAGCCCAGGATCCCTTCACCGGTCGCGTGGTCTCCCGCACCGTGAACATGGAAGTTCCAATCGACCTTGATCTGCTCAAGCGGATCGCGGAAAGAACGGGCGGAGCCTTCTTTTCCGCCACCGACGAATCGAGCTTCCGCGATATCTTCGCCCGGATCGATGCGCTCGAGACCACACGTCTCAAGAGCGTGTCCTTTCGTCGTTTCCAGGAACTGTTCCCCCCGTTTCTGACCGCGTCCGCCGGCCTGCTCGTCCTCGCGGGCTTCCTGTGGACCCGCGGTCTGCGCGTCCTGCCCGTTTGAAATCATGACTCTCGCCTCACCGCTCTGGCTTCTGGCCCTGCTTCTGGTCCCGCTCTTCGCGTGGATTGGCGCGCGGGTCGTGCGGGCGGACCGCGGGCGTATGGAGAACATGGTCACCGCGTCCATGTTCGACCGCATCGGCCGGAGGTTCCCGGCGTCCGCCCAGACCCTGAGAAGTGTCTGCCTCATCGCGGGCGCGGTCCTCCTCGTTGTCGCCATGGCCCGGCCCCAGTGGGGGATCGTCAGGGAGCGGGTGGAGCGCATGGGTGTCGACGTGGCCCTCGTTCTCGACACGTCTCTTTCCATGTCGGTCGAGGATGTTTCACCCAACCGCTTCTTTCTGGCCCGGCAATCCCTCTCCGCCTTGATGTCGAGACTCGCGGGCGACCGCTTTTCCCTGGTGGCTTTTGAAGGCGAGGGGTATCCGCTCGTGCCCCTGACTCTCGATGCCGACGCCGTCGCCCTGTTTCTCGAAACCTTGGAGCCGGGTTTTGTTCCCACACCCGGATCGAACCTCCTCTCCGGCATCGAGGCCGGAATCGCCACGTTCGTGGATCCGAGCCGGGCCAACAAGGTCATCGTCCTGGTGTCCGACGGGGAGGATCTCGAGGAGAGCATGGATGGGGTGATAGAGGCGGCCAGGAAAGCGGGCGTGATCATTCACACGGTGGGTGTGGGGTCGAGCCAGGGTGGTCCGGTTCCGGACAAGGATTCGAGCGGCAGCCGCAGCGGATACAAGCTCGAGAACGGAGAACCGGTCATTTCGAGGATCAACACTGAGAACCTGATTCGGCTCGCGCAGTCCACCGGGGGCAAATTCACCCAGGTGGCCACGAACAACACTTCGCTCTCTCCCATCGCCTCGGCCATCGAGGCAATGGAGAATCGTCAGACCGCGAGCGAGTTCTCGTTCCGGAAGAAAGAGCGCTTCCAGATTCCCCTGGGCCTCTCCCTCTTCTCCTTCCTCCTCGGTTTGTTCGGACCGCCCGCCTGGGAACACATCAGACGCCGGCGCGTCCAGGTTGCCCTCGCGCCCCTTCTCCTGCTCGCGACCTCGGCGCACGCGGATATCAAGGACGAGATACTGGCTCGGCCCTCGCGCGAGACCAACAAGGGCCTCAAGGCGTACGAAGCAGGGGACGCGGCGACCGCCCTCACTGCTTTCGAGAAAGCGCGCGCGGCCCGGCCGGATTCCGCGACGACCCGGTTCAACGAAGCCGTGGCCCAGGCCAAGGCGGGCAAGGCCCAGGAAGCTACCGAAACCTTCACGTCGTTGTCGCGTGAGAAGAACGACCTTGCTTTCGAGAGCCACTACAACCTGGGGAACACGCTTCTGGCTTCGCAACAACTTCCGGCCGCCATCGCGGCGTACCGGGATTCGTTGCGGATTCGTCCCGACGATCCAAGAGCGCGCCGCAATCTCGAGATCGCCTTGCGGCAGATGGAGCAGCAGAAGAAGGACCAGGAAAAAGACAAGCAGGACCAGCAGAAGGATCAGCAGGACAAGGACAAGGAGCAGCCCCAGAAGCAGCCTTCCAAACCTGATGACAAGAAGGAACCACAAAAGTCCGAGAAAGAGCGCGAGAACGAGCGGTTTCAGAAAGAGACCGGCATGTCGAAGGACCGCGCGATGCAACTCCTGAAGGCACTCGAGCAGAACGAAAAGACCGAACAGAAGAAGAAGCTCGAAGCCGAGCGCGCGAAGAGACGCAAGGGCAAAGACTGGTGAGGCTCGCACTGTTCCTGGTCCTGCTGGCCGCCGTTTCACAGGCTCAGCAAGGTTCTGTCCGCACGGACGTGGACGCACGCAAGATGGGTGTCGACGATGTCGTCACACTTTCCATCGTCATGGAAGGCGAGGCCGCCAGTCTCGATGTCGCGATGCCTTCGCTCAGGAACCTTCGGGTCGTGGGCGGTCCGTCCACCTCCACCCAGATCTCTTTCGTCAACGGCGCCATGTCGAGACAAAAGAGCCTCTCCCTCGTCCTGCGGCCCGAGAAGACCGGAACCGCGGAAATCGGCCCGGTTTCAGTCCAGGGCTATCCGCCCACCGCCGCGATCACGATCGATGTGGTTCAAGGCGCGATCCGGCCCGCGCAGCCCCCGGATCCTTTCGCCGGCGACCCTTTCGGCGGGCGCGACCCTTTCGAGGAGATCTTCGGACGGCCGCAAAGGCGACAGCCGGCGAACCAGGGCAAACTCTTCGTGGAGGCGACGCTTTCCCGTCCTGCGGCGCGGGTGGGCGAGCCGATTCTCGTGACGTACTACGTCTATACGCAGATCTCACTCACCGGCGTCGAGTTCGCCGCGGCGCCCAAATATCCCGGATTCTGGGCCGAGGAGGTTGAACGCTCGCGCAACGACTCCTCGGGCGAGAACACCGCCGTTGGGGGCGAGCCGTATCTCCGCTATCCCGTCCTCGAACGTGTCCTGTTTCCGACCAGAACCGGCCTGCTGGAAATCCCCGAGGCTCGCCTTCGCCTGGTTCCTTCTGGCGGGGCCTTTGGTATCGCGGCGCCCATCGAGCGAAGCACCCGCGTCCTCAAGGTCAAGGTCGATCCGCTCCCGGATGGCATTCCAGCGGAAGCGGCGGTAGGCACGTATCAGGTCCTTGCCTCGGCCGATCGGACGAGCGTGGTCCTGGGCGATGCGCTCACATTCCGTTTCGAGGTGAAGGGCCGCGGCAACCTCAAGTGGATCGACGCCGCCCCCAGTCTCGCCATTGATGGGGTACGCGTGTTTCCACCGCGGGTCGTTTCCGATCTCAAGACCACCCGCCAGGGTATCGAAGGGAGCAAGACCTGGGAATTCGTGATCGTTCCCGACAAGGTGGGATCGCACGAGATTCCCTCCATCTCCTTTCCCTACTTCGATCCTCAAGCGCAGGCGATGAAGAGCGGCGTCTCCGACGCCATTGCCTTCGTCGTCACCGACGCGGCGGCGACCGCATCGTCCGGAGTCCCGAAAAAGCCCACCGGGTCGATCGCTTTACGCGCGGATCTCGACGAACCGCAGAGGGATCTCGCCCCTATGGCCATCGGCCTCGCCCTGCTCACGCTCGGCGCGCAGGCCTACGTCTGGAGGCGACGGCCCGCTTCGGCGGTCGCTCACGGACGAAACAAGAGCGCGATTCAAGCCGCACTCCGAGAACTGCGCGATGAGAGGCTGATTCAAGGGACCAAAGAACGCGCCGCCACGAGGATTCAGGGCGCGATCGATTCCGTGTTCGGTCCTCGTGCCGAGTGGCCCGCGGACGATCTCGGGGATCGTCTGCGAAGCCTCGCCGACGATCTCGAGTTCCTCCGCTTCGCCCCCCAACTCGGCAGCTACGAAGCGAAGCTCAAGGAAGTCCGCGAGCGAGCCACCGCGATCCTGGAGGCACTCTCGTGAGACTCGGCACGACTCTTCTGGCGGTGCTCCTCTGGACGCCCCTGGCGGAAGCGCAGGCGCAGGCTCCGGGGGAAGCGCCGACCGCAGTCTTCCGGCGCGGGAACGAAAGTGCGGCCCGCAGCCAGTGGGACGCAGCGCTCGGCGCCTACGCGGCGCTCGAGAAACAAGGAGTCCGAGCACCTTCGCTCTACTGGAATTGGGCTCAGACCGCGGCCGCCGCGGGGAAAAAGGGGGAAGCGCTTTGGGCCGTCCTCCGCGCGCGCGAACTGGCCCCCGCGGACTCGAGTCTCAGTCGCGAGATCGAGAGACTCCGCGCCGAACTCGGCCTCGATCCTTCCGAGGTTTCACTGGGGCTCCTCGGCGACCTGCGCGTTCAGGCGAGACGCTTCCGTCTCGACCTGGCGGCGATGGTCTTCCTGGTGATATCCCTCGGAGCCCTCTTCGGAAGGAAGCCGCGAGCCACGCTCAGCCGCGCGGCGTTACTCGCGGGCGTCCTCCTGGCTCTGCCCTTCCTTGGGGGAGCGTGGCGCGGGCCGCGAGGGGTGGTCATCCAGAAAGACGCGCCGCTTCTCGACATCCCCCGCGACGACGCCGTCGCCCTCGCCAATCTCCGTGAAGGCGAGGCGGTGCCGCTTCTGGCTTTCGAGGGCGACTACGTCAGGATCCAGGATGCCTCCGGCGCGCGCGGTTTTGCGCACAAGGGCGATGTGCGGAAGATAGGAATGGAATGAATTTGCCGGAGAGAGCGCCAGCCTGGGCCACGATGACCTTCGACGGAGACACACTGCGCCTCCTCGATCAGCGCGCTCTGCCCGGCGAGGTTCGCTACGAACTTTGTCGCACCGCGGATGAAACCGCGCGCGCCATTCGAACCCTCGTGGTCCGGGGCGCCCCCGCAATCGGTGTCGCCGCCGCCTTTGGAATCGCCCTCGCCGCGAAACGGGCGAGCGAATCTGGAGCACCCCTCGATCCCGCGCTTGACGCCGCGCACGAGATCCTCGCGGCCAGCCGTCCCACCGCGGTCAATCTGTTCTGGGCTCTCGAGCAGATGCGGGGCGCGCGCGCCAAGGTGCTCACGAGTTCCGCCGATGCCGTCGTGGACATCTTGATAGCGGCGGCGACGAAGATCCTCAACGACGATGTCGCATCCTGTCGCGCCTTGAGCGAGTTTGGCGCGGCCCTGTTCCCCGCGCAGGCCCGCGTCCTCACTCACTGCAACGCCGGCGCCCTTGCCACCGCCGGTTACGGCACGGCGCTCGGCGTCATCCGCTCCGCACACCGTCAGGGCAAGGTGACACGCGTCTTCGCGGACGAAACCCGTCCGGTCATGCAGGGCGCGCGCCTCACCGCGTGGGAGCTCGTGAATGAGGGCATTCCCACGACTCTGATCACCGATTCGATGGCGGGCGCCCTGATGGCCCGGGGCGAAATCAACTGCGTGGTCGTGGGCGCCGATCGCATCACCGCGAATGGGGATGTGATCAACAAGATCGGCACGTACACCGTGGCGGTCCTGGCTCGCGAACATCGGATTCCGTTCTTCGTCGCCGCGCCCCGCTCCACCTTCGATCTCGCCACCCCTTCGGGAGATCGCGTCACGATCGAGGAGCGCGATGCCGAGGAAGTCCTGAATCTGGGCGGCGTTCGAATGGCGCCCCAGGGCGTCGACGTTCGAAATCCCGCGTTCGATGTGACCCCCGCCGCGCTCGTCACTGCGATCGTGTGCGAGACCGGCATCGCCCGCGCCCCGTTTGGCTCGGATCTCGTCCGCCTGAGCGCCCTGCCCTTCTAGACTACGCATCACTTTGCTTCTTTGAGGAACGCATGAATATTGGACTTTTTTCGGGCCCGGCTTCGAAAGTGTCGGCCGACCTTCTGGTCTTTCTCGTCGATGAGAAGGAGAACATCCACACGATCGACGATCCGGAGATCGCCGCTGTGGTGGACGATGCGGCCGCCCGTTTCCGCGCGCGCTCGTTGACCCGCGAACTGATCCAGAAGGCGGGCAGCCGCAATATCGTCGTCTTCTCTTCAGGTCACATCCGCGGCCTCAACACCTGGGAGACCCTCAAGACGGTGGTGGCGCGCGCCATCCGCCTCGCCCGCGATCTCGGCCTGCCTCGCGTTGCCGTCTTCTGCAACCATCAAGATGCAGCACCCCTCGTGGGCAAGGCCGTGGAAGGCGCCGTCCTTGGCGCTTACACCTTCGACCGCCACCGCCTGGAGAAAGAACGCTTCTTCAAGGAGAAGTTGTCGCTCGAGATCGTGGTTCATCCTGACCACCAGGCCGACGCCGAGGCGCGCAAGGCCCGCTACGCGTGGGTATCCGAGAACGTGAACGTCGCGCGCGACCTGATCAACGAACCCGCGAACATCGTGAACCCCGTGGTGCTCGCGGAACGGGCGCAGCAGATTGCCCTTGAGACCGGCCTTCAATGCGAGGTGCTCGACGAAACCGCGCTCAAGGCCAAGGGTTATCGCGGCCTCCTTCACGTGGGCGCGGGCAGCGCCACGCCGCCCCGCATGGTCATTCTCCGCCACATCCCGCGGCAGAGTTCCGCGGAGACCATTGCCCTTGTCGGCAAGGGCCTCACCTTCGACTCGGGAGGCATTTCGATCAAGCCCGCCGACAAGATGTGGGAAATGAAAGGCGACATGGCGGGTGCTGCCGCCGTTCTCGCGGCCATGCGGACCATCGCCAAGCTCCAACCGAGCGTGCGTGTCATCGGCATCCTGTGCTGCGCGGAGAACATGCCGGGCAATCAGGCCAACCGTCCCGGCGACATCTTCGTCGCCCGGAACGGGAAAAGCGTGATGGTCGACAACACCGATGCCGAAGGCCGGCTCGTTCTCTCGGACGGTCTTGCCCGCGCGGGCGAAGAGGGGGCCACCCACGTGATCGACATCGCGACCCTCACTGGCGCCGTGGTGCGCGCCCTCGGACCGTCGGTCGCCGGCGTGCTCGGGACCAACCGCGACCTGATTCGCCGTGTCATCGCCGCGGGCGAAAGCCATGGGGAGGCGTACTGGGAGTTGCCGCTGGTCGAGGAGTATCGGGACTCTCTGAAGACTCCCTACGCGGACATCAACAACATCGCGTCGGGCGGGGTCGCGGGGGCCATCACGGCCGCCCTCTTCCTGCGTGAGTTCGTGCCCGAAGGTGTCGCGTGGGCCCACCTCGACATCGCGGGTCCGATGTTCAAGGACCGGGAGTGGCGATACTACGAGGCGGGCGCGCTCGGTTTTGGCGTCAAGACACTTGTCCATCTGGTCGAACGTTTCCGAGAGACCACCTAAGCGATGAGCGTGGCGGTTTCACCGCTGCTGTTCGGTCTCATCGCCGCTCTCGCCAACGTCGCGGGCGGCCTCATCCTCGTCTCCAGGCGTCACTGGAACGACCTCATCCTGCGCTATTTCGTGGCCCTCGGCGCGGGCTTCATGCTCGCGACGACACTCGTTCACATGCTCCCGGTTGCGGTCTCTAACTCGGAAAGGGGACCGCTGCTCATCCTCGCGGGCTACTTCCTCGTCCACTTCTTCGAACACACCGTGGCCCCGCATTTCCACTTCGGCGAGGAGACCCACTCTCACGCGATGGAGAAGCCGGGCGCCCACTGGACGGCGCTTGCCGGGCTCTCCGTTCATGCGTTCTTCGACGGCCTCTCGATCGCGTCGGGCCTCGCGGTCTCGCAGTCCCTGGGTGTCCTGGTCTTCGTGGCCATCCTGCTCCATAAACTCCCCGAAGGTTTCACGGTAGCGTCGATCGCCGTCGCGTCCGGACAAGGCCGCCGAGGAGCGCTGCGCGCGTCGCTCGTTCTCGCTGCGGCCACGCTTCTAGGAGCGCTTTCCCTGGTGGATCCCGCGTGGGTGGGCGTGGCCCTGCCCCTTTCCACGGGCGTCACCCTCTACGTCGCGGCCTCCGACCTCATCCCCGAAGTGAACTCGATCCGCGGTCCGCGCATGGCCTTCGCGGTCTTCGCGGGCGTCGCTCTCTCGCTCCTGGGCGCCGAAGTCCTACACCTCGCCGGGCTGCACTAGCGACCCTGCGCCTGCAACGGCAGGCATTTAGGTCGTCATCGCGAGGAGCGCGTCGAAAGGGAGGCGACGAAGCGATCCTCGGCACGCTTGGTAGTGGTGACCATCGGAAGGCTTCCGACGCTAGCTCGTCGCGATCGCCGCCTCGGTGCCGAGGATCGCTTCGGTCCACCCCAAAACGAAGGGTCCCTCGCGATGACGTTGGGAAATCAGGCGGGGTGCTTGAACGCCCCCATGAACTCCTTCAGCATCATCGGATTGTTGCTTTTGATCGCTCCGGTGATGAAGTCGGTGGCGGAAGGCGTCTTCTTCCCGGTCCAGACATCGAGGAAGATCTTCGACGTCGACTTGAAGAAACAATCCGCGTCGTCCGTCTTTCCCGCCTTCACCGAGCACGCGTCAGGGCCGATCGAAACCGTCCACTTCTCCACGTCGTCGAGGGAGAAGTAGAAAGTCCGTGGCGTCTTCACGCTGCCCTTGACGAACATCTGGGGCAGGCTCTCGAACATCTGGGCGACTTCGCTCTTTGGCATGTTCAGTTCTTGACCTTCGGGAGGGTGTCGACGAACTCCGAAACCAGCTTTCTCTGCGCTTCGGGAGTCATGGACGATGCCACGATCTTGGAAGCGCCCAGGATGGCCAGATCCGCCACTTCTTCGCGCAGCTTGGCGAGCGCTACCGACGTCTCCCGCGCGATCTGCTCTTTCGCCCGGCGGACGATGTCGTCGCCCTCCGTGCGCGCTTTCGCCATCAGGTCGACCTTGAACTGCTCGGCCTCCTTGGTGGCCTTCTTGATGATCTCTTCCCGCTCGGCGCCGATCTGGCGGACCAGATCCTTGTGCTGAGCGAGCAGGGCCGCGGCTTCCGCGTTGGCCCGCTGAGATCCCTCAAGAGCTTCCCGGATCGACTTCTCGCGTTCGTCGATACTCCAGAGGTAAAAGTCCATTTTGTGGACTCCAAGGTTGGAGTTATCCCCACAAATAGGGGTATCCCTCTTTTATCACCGTTAGGGTCG
>JANNJB010000594.1:0-8068 GCA_031405615.1 Vicinamibacteria bacterium
GGGTGGGCGGCCTTGAGGTGGAGCGTCGCTGCTTCGACGTCGTACGCAGGTGGCTTTGTCCGCCGTGTTTTCACTGACCCTCGACCTTGACCCGGCCTACAAAACCCACCGGCTCACCTTTGGTGATGGGCGGTGTCGCGACGACATAGAGCATGACGCCGGCGAAAGGGGCGCGCACTTCGGCGAGCAAGCGGCCCGAAGCGTCCTTGACGCGGCCCACCAGCGACCCCGCGACGACCGAGTCCTTCTGGTCGATCACCGGCTCCCACACACCGGTGGCCGGCGCGGTGAGGACCTCGGACTTGTCGATCCAGACCGGGCTTCCCACCTTCACCGAGGGCGCGGCCATGATGCCCAGGTGGTTGATCACGGAGAGGGCGCCGCGCAGGTGAATGTCCACCGACGCTTCGTCGGTCCGGCCCAGGGCGCCCGATTCCGTGGTGATCGACGGCTTGCCGCGCAGGATGCCGGTCATCGCGGTGAACCTCGAATCCTTCACATCTTTCGGGCGTGAGTGGTCGATCACGATGTGGTCGAGACCGTAGGCGAGGTTCAACTCCTTCGACTGCGCATCGACCGCGGGATCGCTGCCGGTCATCCAATACGAGTAGGGCCGGAGCGACTCGTTTCCATCGCCCGAATGCATGTCGATGACGTGCGTCGCCTGGTCGATCACTTCGCCCGTGATGGCAAAGGCGATGCGATCGCTGATGGTGCCGTCCTTCTTCCCGGGATAGACACGATTGAGATTCTTGCCGTCGGACGAGTTGTAGATCCGGCGCCCGTAGAACGTCTCCGGGTTCGCCATGTGGACGAGAATGACGCTGCCCTTCATCCGCGTGGGATCGAGTTGGGGCAGGAGCTTTTGCAGCGCGAGAATCGACGTGTACTCGTACCCGTGAGTCCCGGCCACCAGCGCAAGGATCTTCCCGGGCTCCTTCCCATGCACGACGCTCACGGGAATCTCGAGGCCCTTGTCGACGCCGTCAGGAATCCGTATGACCCCGGTGGCCCTGTTCCCCCGAGCGGCTGAAACGTCGCCGACCTTGAGTGTGTCCTGAGCAAAAGCGAGCGGCGCAATGCCGATCAGCGCGACGGCCAGCAAAACCTTCATTCGCGTCCTCCTGCTTTTGTAGGGGCAGCCCTGGTGGCTGCCCTCAGGAGACGCTACACGAAGGCGGGACTTTGATCCTCGTCCCCATCCTGACGTCCCCATCCTGAGGGAACGTTTTTCACGTGTCGGATGTACGATCTCCGCGGATTCACTTTCCATGACCCCTGCGTGCCCGTCGTGTCGCGCTCCCCTTGGAGCTGGCATGCAGGTCTGCCCGGCCTGCGGTCACACCCTTTCGATCCCGCCGCCGCGCGTCCAGGGCTCAGAGGAATCCCGTCGGGACGAGCGCTTCACCGTCCCCACCGATGTTCGCCTTCGCAAGCTCGATCCGAACGGCGTTCCTCAGAAAGAAGAGCGAACGATCGCGCACGATCTCTCCCGAAGCGGCATGCGCGTCCTCACCAGCTGGTCGGATCTGCAGGAGGGAGACCGGGTCGCGATCGAGGAGGTGGGAGGGGCCTTCTCGACCGCGGCCATCGTTCGGCACGTCAAGCGCGGCACCGACCAGATCACGCGCGCGGGAGTCGAATTCACCGGAAATCAGGCGCCCGAGCGGCTGGTCGGAACCACCGCGAGCCTCCCGCGGCCCGCATTCACCTCCGTGCTGTCTCCTCCGGGTTCCGTCCCGCGGCCGCCGGTCTCGCCGACCAGCCGGTCAGGCAGTTATCGCCTCCTGTCTCTTGGGACGTCCCCTGCGATCTCGCAGCCAGCCCGGGCTCCGGCGATCTCCGTGCCGCCTCGGGTGGAGGAGGCGCCGCGCGCCGTCGCCCCCGCGCCACCGATCGAGCGCATCCTCGAGGAGATCGAACGGGCGCGAGCCACCGCCCGCGGACTGGTCGCCGAGTCGAAGATCTGGGAGGCTCTCGACTGCCTCACGGAGGCTCAAGCCCTCGCGGAAGGCACATCTGAGGCGCGGGGGCTAAGGATCCTCATCTGGGAGACTCAGGCAAAGGTCCCAAGCCTGAGGCGCGCCGCGCATCAGAATCTGGAAGACCTCGCGCGCGAAGAGCCCACGGACGTCGGCGCCCACTCGGCCCTCGGCAGACTCTACGGGGAGGCCGGCCTTTCCGCTCGGGCGCGGATGGCCTTCAAACAGGTGCTGACGCTCGACCCCGAGAATCCTGAGGCGAAGGCCGCGCTCCGGGCCCTCCCCAATCCCACGAAGCTCCCCTAACCGCTCGCCAGAGCCTCGGGCCACCTTGGCTCCTTCCCGTGCACGACGCTCACAGGAATATCGAGACCCTCGTCGACACCGTCAGTGCCGGCGGAGCGATGTCGCCCGCCGATACTCAGACAGGATCTCAGCCACACGCAACCGGATCTCGTCTTTGCGGGCAAAGATCAGATTCCCGGGACAGTCGGTGGGCCTGACTTCCCGATGCCCGTAGATGTTCGTTCGGACCGCGCCGAAGGCCTCGTAGAGCGAGGCTTCCAGCGGGTCGATTCCGCGGAGATCGGACATCCAGGCCAGAGTGCGGATGAGAGATTCCATCATCGGCTCGGTGGGCGTCTGGCTGTAGGGCGGGTGGAAGTAGCCGAGGAGCGACACACTCATCGAGCCTCGGTTGAAACCGTCGTGCGCGCCCCAGACGTCGGTGGCGTCTTCGTCATCCTCACGCCCCTGGAATACTTCGCCGGTTCCGCAGACAAGATACGAATAGCCGACGTCATTCCAGCCCCGCGATTCCTGGTGAAAAACCTGGATGGCGCGGACCTGCGCCGCGCACTCTTCAGTGGTCGCGGCCAGACCATCGCTCACCCCCGCGGTGTGGTGAAACGCCAGGTGTCCCGCGCGTGTGAAACTGTAGGCGTACCGCGAAGCACGCGCGCCCCAGGCGTCCCGCCGAACCATCAGGGGTTTCAGAGGATGCGGGGGCGCAGGGTCATCTGTCGTCCGGCCCAAGACGGGGTTTCGCACCTCACCAGAGGCGCGGGCGTCGATGAAGTGCAACGTGACGCGGGCAGCCGGCCTGCGCGCATTCCTGATCTCGAGAGAAACAAATCGAGCCAACGCGGCGGGGACAAAATGCAGGGCGCTGACCCGGTCCGAACCGAAGCGATGAGCTCGGCCCTGCTCATCGTAGGGCGAATTGGGCTCGTCATCCGGAAGATGGGTGGCGGACGACCACGCGCGCCCGTCGCCACTCGTCCTCACCCAGAGTTCGCCGTCGCTCCCGGCGCTCAGCAGCGCCGCGATGGCAGTGAATTCGAAGGGCGCTTCGATCACAGCGCCGCCTTCAGAACCCGGCACGCTGGTTGCACGAATGCGGTCGAGCGCGCCTCTATCGAGTGCGACGTGGGCTGACCGGGTCTGCGCAACCACCAGCCCGGGAAGTACGCCCAGCGCCACCGCGACAAAGAATCGCAACGCTTTCATGCTTCGAGACTAGTCGAAACGACGTTTCCAGACCATCGAGCCTGACGGTTCAGGGCTTGGGGATGTGCAGCGTCTTGCTGATCATCAGGGACCCCGAAAGTACGAAGAGCAGCACCAGCGGGTGCAGGGTGTAGGACAGGATGTCCACCACACCGCCGGGAATGCTCTCGCCCACGCGCCCGGCCCAGATGAGCCCCATCAGCACCAGGACCAGCAGGACGCTCGAAGGAATCGGCGTGCCCTCGAAGTAGGTGACTTTGCCCGCCTCCAAAGACATGGCCTCGGCGGTGATGTTGTAGCGCGCGAGGCGGGAGATGCCGCAGGTCACGAAGTACAGCAGGCACACGGCGTCCCCCAGCCCGCGAAAGCCGAGCGCGTAGGCGAGGCAGGCCGGGGCGACGCCGAAGCTGATGATGTCGGCCAGCGAGTCGAGCTCGCGGCCCATGGCAGACGCGGTGTGGCGCCATCGCGCAACGCGACCGTCAAGGACGTCGAAAACGAGTGCTATGACGATGAAGGCACCCGCGGCGTAGGCCTTGCCGTCCGATCTCTCGGCGATGTGCGACATCGCGAAGAAGATTGCCGCGGTCCCGCAGGCGCCGTTCAGCAGCGTGAACAGATCCGCGAAGTGGAAGTCACGGATCATCGAGAAGTGCCGCGTCATTTGAGGGTGTGGCCTCCCTCGTCGAGGCTATCACTCCCGCGGGACGCATCAACCCGGTCTTGGGGGCAGCACGTCGAGGGCGGCCACCAAGGCCGCCCCTACACGTTTCGACCGCGGGAGGGAGCCGTAGAGGCAACCCTTGTGGTTGCCCTCAACATCAAACGATCGAGCTATGCGGCTGGAGCTTGCGAGACTTGCCAGCCAGGAAAGACCAAGACCGCTGGATGGCAACCTAGAGCCAGGGCAAGGACCTTTGCACGCTCCACGCCAAGATTGACGCGACTGTTTTCGATGCTGGAGATGGTGGTTTGAGGGATGCCGCACAACTTGGCCAGCTGGACCTGGCTAAGACCTTGAAGCTCCCGAACAATGCGAACAGACTCGCCGGGGGAAACATCTACGCGTTTTTTGGCCGGTCCGAAATTTCGCATCTAAGTTCTCCTGTAGTCGTGAGGGGTCACGCGGATGACCTGGACGAGCAGGGCGTCCGCAACCGTCCTGTAAATCACTCGCCATGGCTCATTGAGCCGGGAAGAGCGATAGCCCTTCCACTTGCCGACAAGCGCCTCATCGTGAAAGCCCCGGATAGCGCGGAGTCCCTGGGGACCCGACAATGAGGCGATGTCTTTCCATTTTTCGTAGCGTTTGAGGATCTCCATTGGGACACGGAGACGTCCTGGCAGCGCGGGTCAGTTCGATGGCTTGTCTGACGCGACGCGAAGCCCCTCGATCACATCACGCGCCAGAGAATCGATGGGCATCCACCGGGCCCCGAGGCGCACGATCACCAGCCGCTCCGAAGGGACGACCATGACGTACTGTCCCGCCATGCCTCCGGCCCAGTATGAATCGGGCGCCATCCGCCAGTCGCGCGGGGCGAGCCAGAAGCCGGCCCCGTAGTCGCTGTCGAGTGTTCGCGTGGTCGAGTACCGGACCCAGCCTTCAGGGAGAATCCTGCGGCCATCCACAACACCGTCGTTCAGATAGAGAAGACCGAAGCGCGCCCAGTCGCGTCCCGTGGCGAAAAGGTACGACGATCCAACGGGTGTCCCGGTGGCGTCGAACCCGAACTTCACGCTCGTCAGTCGGAGCGGGTCCAGGAGCTCGCGGCGGGCGAACGCGCTGAAATCCTCGGCCCGCCCACCGGCCGCGTCACGCAGCATCCGGGACAGGATCATCGAGTTCCCGCTCGTGTAGCGCCAGCGCGTGCCCGGCAGCACTTCGAGCCCGGCGCGCGCGGCGAACGCGGACATGTCGCGTTCCAGCAGCAGCATCCGCGCCACGGGGTCGAACCCGGTCAGGGCCTCGTCGAGGGCGAGCCCGCTCGTCATGCGCAGCAGGTGGTCGACGGTGATCGCACCGCGAGGATCGCCAACTCCCCGCCACGCATCGACGGGCGCCGGTTGGTCGACGCGGAGGCGACCCTGCCTGACGA
This sequence comes from Vicinamibacteria bacterium, assembly GCA_031405615.1. Classification (GTDB taxonomy): domain Bacteria; phylum Acidobacteriota; class Vicinamibacteria; order Fen-336; family JAGNNV01; genus JAGNNV01. The sequence continues at coordinate 5,591 of JANNJB010000594.1, forward strand.
GGATCCCCACGAGGGCGCTCGTCACGGACTTGGTCATGGAGAAGCCCATCATCCGCGTGTCCGCGCCATAACCAGGCGCGTAGCGCTCGGCGACGACACGCCCGTCGTGCATGATCACGACCGCCTTCGTACGAGCATCGCCACCTGCCTCCGATCCGTCGAAGGCGCGGTTCAGTGCCTTCTCGAAAGCTTCGCTGCGTATGGGAGCCTCCAGCGGTCCGGTGATCGCCGGCCGCGCGAGGGAAGCGGACAGATCGGGAAGGGCGCGTCTTTCCGGAATGGGTGGCGGATCGCCACGCACGACCAGGCATCCGAGGTCATCGCGGTACGCCGCGAGGCTCGCAAAGCCGCCCGCGAATGTGGTGAGAACTTCGCGGCGCGAATGGTCCACAGAGTAGCGAAGCGCCCAGCTCACCGCACGTATCTCGCCCTTCCACAGGACCGACTCTGAGTACACCGCGTCTGGGTCCTGGCCCGAGATGAAGGCGCCGTAGCAGAGAGTGTGGCTCACGAACCCGGTGGCCACTCGGATGGCCCGATCCGGCCGCCATCCAGCCCACGCGACCCCGAGCAGCACGCCGGCCAACGCGAGGACGATTGGCCTGGAGGTTCGCCCGCCCCGGATCCAACGGATCGCGGCCGCCGCCTGCGCGGCGCCGATCAGCCAGCCGGCGAGGACGTCGCTGGGCCAGTGGACGCCGAGGTAGAGCCGCCCGAAACCGACGAAGAGCGCCAGTCCGACGCCAACGGCGGTGAAAGCAACTCCACGCAGGCGCAACACGACCCACGCAATCAATGGAAAGAACGTGGCCGCGGCCAGCGCATGCCCGCTTGGAAACGAGAAGCCGGTTGCCCCCACCCCCACCGGGCGGGGCCAGAGAAAGGGTCGGGCGGTTGCGAGGGCTGGCTTCAGGGACACGAACAGGACGAGCGTCGTCAGGCCGACGACGAGCCAAGCCAGCGCTTCGCGCCGTTCGCCGCGCCGTCCGTGCCAGCCCACCGCCGCCACGACCAGAACGACCGAGAAGCGCAGTGTCCCGAGTTCATGAGAGAGGCGGAAGATCGCGTCGAGGACGGGGTGCGAGAGAGCGTGGAGAGAGAGAAGAAACGACGCTTCGCTCACGGGTCTTCTGAGGATCCTCCTTCCGGAGCCGGATTGTAGGTGAACAAGACGAGGTTGGCCCCGCCCACGACCAGAGCTACGCGGCCCGAGCTTGCGAGACTTGCCGGCCAGGTGCGACTTCCTCTGCGGCACGGTTGCGGTGCGTGGCCCAATGTTATGCTGATGTTATGTCGATCAATAGGATCACGATCAGTGTCCCCAGCGTGGTGGCAAGTCGCATCAAGAAGGCGGCAGGTGATGTTCCGGTTTCGGCATGGGTCACGGATGTCGTGGAAGGACACCTTGATGAAGCCGAGCTCGAAAGGCAGTGGCAGAGCTTTTATCGCGCCGTAAGTCCAACGCGAGCCGACACACGACGGGCGGAGGCGATCCACAAGCGCTTGACCAAACGGAGCGGCCGCCGAGAAGCCGCATGAATCGGGGCGTTGTCCTGGATGCCGGCGCGTTCATCGCCCTTGAGCGTCGCGATCGTGCAATGGTAGCCCTCACGAAAATCTTCCTCGACGAACGAACGCCGCTGGTGACCTCGGCTGGTGTGGTGGCTCAGATTTGGCGGGGCGGAGGGGAGCGGCAGGTCCCGATCGCGTTTCTCCTGAAGCGGGTGCTTGTTCTCGCACTGGATCACGCGGTGGCGCGCACCCTCGGCCGGATGCTCGGCGAAAGTCGCACCGCGGACCCGGTGGACGCCCACGTCGTCTTCCTCGCCCGCGAGCGGGGGTGGTCCGTCCTGACCTCGGACGCGGGAGATCTGCTGGCGATTGATCCGACCCTGGTCGTCGAAAGAATCTGAACCGGCAGTCCGTTGGTGAACTGCGGCCCCCCAGCTATTAGACGATCGAGCCCTCGAGGAACGCCTTCAGCTTGCGCGACCGCGACGGGTGGCGCAGCTTGCGGAGGGCCTTCGCTTCGATCTGGCGGATGCGCTCACGAGTGACCGCAAAGTTCTGCCCGACCTCTTCGAGGGTGTGCTCGTTGCCTTCGCCGATTCCGAAGCGCATCTTGATGACGCGCTCTTCGCGAGGCGTCAGCGTCTTGAGCAGCGCCTCCGTCTGCTCGCGCAGGTTCACGTCGATCATGGCTTCGACCGGTGAAACCGCGTTCTTGTCCTCGATGAAATCGCCCAGATGCGAATCTTCCTCTTCGCCGATGGGTGTTTCGAGGGAGATCGGCTCCTGCGCGATCTTCATGACCTTGCGGACCTTGTAGACCGGGATGTCCATCCGCTTGGCGACTTCTTCAGAGGACGGCTCGCGGCCGAGTTCCTGAATCAACGCGCGCTGGGTGCGGACGAGCTTGTTGATGGTCTCGATCATGTGCACCGGAATGCGGATGGTGCGGGCCTGGTCGGCGATGGC